>JAJCYN010000236.1 GCA_029262915.1 Flavobacteriales bacterium | reverse complement strand
TCGTATTGTGCCTTAATGGAAATATCAAATGGATCTTTACCCTTATTAAAATCTGAATCTACTACGTACTGGCTAATGTAATTGCAATGGGGCATATAGAACATCGTTGCAAGGCCATTGCCTTCGGTTTTTTCTAAAGGTGGTGTTAGCGACTTTAAAATAATTTCGATGGCCTCGGAGTAATTGTCTGGTAAATAATTTCTTAATGCTTTAGTAATGTGTTTACTTCGTTCCGTTAGGCTTAAGGGTTCAATTCCATCCATAGCCATTTCAACAAAACCCGTTTTGTCAAAACTTGAATGAACTGAAAACAAATTTTCACCCAATTGATGCACTGCATCTTTATCTAAGAGCATTTTTAACGGAACTCCTTTTTGAATTGAATTCGGAGCTGCTGGTATTTTTAGTTGAGAAATCATGCGAATAAAATTACTTTATTTCTTTCAACCATCCAGTTATCATAACGCTAAATTCGTGCAAAAAAACACTAACTTTTAAACAAAATTTGATATGGAAATAGGAGAGGTAATAATTCGTATTTTAGCTTTATGCAAAAAACAATCTACACCTTAATTACATTAACCTTATTAGCCTGTGGCACAGCAACAGATGAACCAATTGTTGAGGCTATTATAGAAGAGGAAGTTGACTCACAAGAGATATTACCTGAACCAATAGAAGAATTTGTTGAAGATTTGGATGGGCTTATTTACACCGATTTCGATGGGATAGTGATTCGCAAAACATCCACTTACACTAATCCTACCACTGAAGAAGAACCCAATGGATATCTTCGAGGAACTACTTTTGTAATGCAGCAAAAAGGAGAAAGAATGTCTTCTATGCATAGTGATACTGATGATGAATGTAGGTTGTATGGTTATCATTGGTATTTGGTAAGTGAGGGTGCTGATGCTCCTTCTTGGATTAGTGGTGAGGATTTGTTTTTAAGAAGTAAGTCTGATTTTGCTGACATACAAAATAATAATGAAATAGATTTTGGCTATATGGTTGATGGGAAATCTTACCGTTTTGATGTGGCAGCCACTTCATTTGAAGAACCTGATAATGTAAATGAACCTATTTATTGTTACACCTATGGTTTCCCTTTTATGTATCAAGATGATCAACCTACTGTTTTCCCAATTATAGTAACCAAAGAAGTAGGGGAGTTAGGCTTTATTTTTGACTCAACAGCAGATGGTTATTTGCTCATACTGCTTAATTCTGATGGCGGTGGAGGTGATATTGATGATTTTATTGAAATAGAAACCGGTATTTATCAGATTAAATTAACTATAGGCTATCAAGATGGTTCTGAAAATGCGATACTGCATGTAATGGAAAAAGATGGTCAGTTTTTATTAACTAAAATAGAACGGTCAGGAGTTTCATATTAAAAAGTAATAGTATTGCTGAAACGAATAACAAGTAAGTTGTTAAAAATAGACTCTAGAATAGAGGCAGATGGTCTTTCTTATTATTCAAAATAGCAACATTCGTAATTTCCTGTTCTACTTAACTCTTGCTGTGTAAAAGAATAAATGAGGTTTTCTATATAACCAATACCGTATTCCATTCCTTGCAACTCTTTACTACATTCAGGAATTAGTGCTGTATCGGTTATTTCAATCTGGTCATTAAAAAATAGTTCATTCTCCTTAATTATCAATTCTCCCACATAACTAGAACTAAAAATCATTTCTTGTCTGTTTGAGTCGTAAATTTTTACTGTTCTCATTTGTCCGGTTCCTTCATCAATAATAATATACTGTTTAAACATTCCCATAAAAAAACAACTTTCTTCAGTACCAATTTCTAAGTAACTGTTGGTTACCTTATCAGTTACACTTACAACATATCCGTTGTATTCTTGGTGTTGTTGAGTGTTAACCACATAATTATCGTAATAAAATACAATAGAATCTTCATAATCTTCACAATCATAATATTTATCACTATTCTCTATTATGCTTTCTGCTCCACACCTAGTAGATTCATCTACTGGTTTTTCTTTTATTATTGTTTCAGCTTCAACCGTTTTTATTAAAGAGTCTTTTTTATCCTGTTCAATTTTTAAGGGTTCTGTTTGACAAGAAAACAAAACAATAGCAATTGTTATGGTATTTAGATATTTCATATTCTTACGCCTATGATGCAAACATCATCAATTTGTTCTAAGTCTCCTTTCCAAGATTTAAACGTATTATCAATGATTTTTTTCTGTTCTTCCATAGCTTTATCTTGAATGGATAATAGCAATTTTCTAAATGCTTTAGCTTTAAATTTCTTACCTTTTTTTCCACCAAATTGATCAGAATATCCATCGGTAAATAAGTAAAAGACATCTCCTCCTAATAAATCAAGCTCATGCAGGGTAAAAGTATTAGTTGTTTCTACATATTTTCCAACTGGCATCCTATCTGCTTTTAGTGTGTTTAATTCATTATTTCGACAATAATAAAGTGAGTTAAAAGCACCAGAGTAATACAACTTGTTACTTGTTTTATCCCATACACATAGGGCAATATCCATTCCATCTTGCACGCTATTTATTTTATTTCGTAATGCTTCTTGAATCAATGAATTTACTTTATTTAATATCTTTTCTGGCGAAAATAATTTAAACTCTTTAATTGCATTGGATAATGCATTACTACACACAACACTCATCATAGCACCTGGCACTCCATGTCCAGTACAATCTGCAACAGCAAATATTATTTTATCATCTACTTTTTTTATCCAATAAAAGTCGCCAGCTACAATATCTTTTGGTCTGTAGTATAAAAAGCTATTCGGTAAACAGTTCTTCACAAAATCAGGAGATGGAAGAATGGCATTTTGAATTCTACTAGCATAATTTATACTATCAGTTATGTCTTGTTTTTGAGTTTTTAATTCATCATTTATAATATTAATTATTTCATTTTTAGAACGAATAATCTTAAGCCTTTTTAACGATATGTATGATATATAGAGCAAAAATAAGGCAACGAGAATAATCATTACAAGGAATATATTTTTCCATTTGTTTTTTTCTAACTCTATTAATTTCTCTTTTTCAGCTTCTGCTTTTTCATATGTAATTAATTTTTCTGCCTCATATTTACTTTCCTGTCTTAATAACTGTTTAGACTGAACAGTGCTTTCAACTTTATTTTTAAGCCTTATGTGTTTTTTTAAGTAAAATAAGCTACTATCTTTATTTTGCGTTATATCGAACAATAAATGCAGCTTGTTATACAAATTTAATTCTTCACTTTTTGCTCCAATTTCATTAGAAATAACTAAGGCTTTACGATAATTAAGTAGTGCTTTCTGATATTTTTTATTTTTCATCCTTACATCAGCCATACCCCAAAGGCCATAAATCATTCCAAATTTATTATCTACTTTATTGTTAAGTGAAAATGATTGTTCATAGTAATTATAACTTGAATCTAAATCGAAAGTATTTCCTTTTTTACTATATGCATTGAGGTAAGTATCTCCTAAATTAATACTTGCAATAGATTGTCCGATAACATCTCCACATTTTTTAAAATTAACTAAGGTCAGATTGAAATAATACAATGCAGAGTCTAAATCTTCAATGTTTAATGATAAGTTTCCTAAACTATTGTATGAAACTCCTAATTCTCGCGTATTATTATGAGTGTTTAACTGAATTGCTTTCCGTACATGATTAATAGAAAGTGGATCGTCTTTCATTTTAAAGTACAGCTTGCTTAATCGATTATGGCATTGTATTCGTACTCTGATATTTTTATTTTGTTCTGCTAATTGGAGGGCTTTAAAATAATAGTTAGCAGTTTTACTAAAATTACCTTTATCATAATAATCGTTTCCTAACATTAAAAACGTAAAAGCTAGGTTTTCATCCTTAATGTTTTTTTCTTCTGCTAATTTTAGAGCTTTATGATGGTAATATAATGAACTATCGTACTCGCTTTTGTGCCAATAAACATAACCAATATAGTTATAGGAGTAAACAAGCTGTTTGGGTAAATAATCTACTCTATTTAAGTTTTGTGCTTGGGTTAAATGAGCTAAAGATTTAGTATAATCACTAACACCTTCATAGTAACTCCCTAACAGATTTAGAGCAACTATT
>JAJCYN010000235.1 GCA_029262915.1 Flavobacteriales bacterium | reverse complement strand
CCCCCATAACCCCTATGCCCAATAATGTCACCTTGTTTTGTTAGTCTAACTACTTGGGTTTTACCTGCTAAGCCAGAAGAAATGATTTTTGCTTTCCCTTTTTGTATAAAAAACAGTCCTAAAACAGCATTTCCTTCGTGTGCAATGTATTGATTCTCTCTGTAAATGGAAGTTTCTTTTAAATCACTTATTAAGGTGATATATTCGCTTGAACAATACCGTTTAATAAAACAATCTGTTGTTAAGCATTTATTACAACTATTTTCTTCAACACCAGATTTTATCATTTTACGATTAAAGTTTTTAATTTTACTCAAAGATAGCTGTTAGATTTGAATTATTAAATCTAAAAATAGATAACTGATAAAAGTCATTTCTATAAGAAAATAGATTAATAACTTTGGTGAAAAAAGTAAGATGATAGAACTGAGCCCAGTATCAATAGAGAGTAGTGAGTTAATCGAAGAAACATTTAAATTTTGGTTTAGCGATAATGACCACATTAGAACGCCTTTTCCAGAATATATTAGACACGATTTACAAGAAAAAGCAGTCGCTAAATTTTTTGAGTGGGCATCTAATCTTCATGCCAAAGCTAAGGATGAAGTAAATGAAGAGATAATTGCTGAAAGATTTGAAGAAATTATTTTCGAAACAGCTACTCAGCTAGTAATTACAGAGGATGAAAAGTTAACAATAGAATACCCTTTTCTTCCAAGGTTAGGTGATCTTATTTTTGAAGATGTTGAAAATAAAACAGGAGAAAGCACTGTTGTTGATCGGTCAAAAGTTGCACAGAATGATAATCCATTTATGAAAATTAGACTTGAAAAGATTGACTCCAAAGAGAATTGGGAAACTCAATTTCAACTACCTAAATAGGCTTGTCATTAATGTATGTTTTTTGATAAGTAATTTCCTTTTTTTTATTCCAAAGAATGTATTGACCGTTTAATCTGTCTTTTACGTATTCACATTCAATAATTTTGTTGCCTTGAGTATCCCATGTAATCCATTTTCCTTCCCGTTTTCCATTAATAAAATTGCCTTGCATATTTTTCTTTCCATTGTCATAATACCAAGTCCAAACTCCATTATTTTTATTTCCTTTAGTGGATCCAATACGTTTTTTTTGACCATTTTCATATTCAAATTTATTATCGTCTCTAATAACAAAATTGAATACAGCCCAAGCAATAAAAAGTAGAGCTGTTATTACTTTATGATTACTATTGTAGCTATAAGACATAATCTATATCAATGATAAAAAATTTAATGATAGTATGCCACACAAAATTAGTCTTATTAGCCAGAATCTGAAATATGATATTGATCATATTTAATTATGTTTAACAGGTATACTTTTATTGATAGTTTTTAAGATCGTAATTTTCTTTAGAAAATAGATTAATAATGAAACGTCAACCAGTAGATATTCCTTCTTGTTCCAATTGTGAAAACAATAATAGTATTTTTTGTTGTTTGCCTGATGGTGAATTAGATAAATTAAGCATTAATAAGGACAACAATTTCTTTAAAAAAGGACAAGTAATTTTTTATGAAGGAAATCATCCTCATGGGATGTATTGTATCTATAAAGGTAAAGTTAAGATTTCAAAATTAGGAGATGAAGGAAAAGAACAAATTGTACGATTTGCTGGAGAAGGCGAGCTTTTAGGTTATCGATCATCTTTAAGTAATGAATCTTATAAAGCTACTGCTACTGCAATGGAAGATTGCTATATTTGTCATATTCCAAAAGACAAATTTTCTAATGTATTAGACAATAATAGTAATTTCTCATTAGAAATAATTAAATTATTATCGAGTGATTTAAAAAAATCAGAACAAAGTTTAATAAATATTTCACAAAAACCAGTTAGAGAGAGAATTGCAGAAACGTTGCTAAATTTAAAAAAGAGATTTGGTTATGAAGAAGATAGTAAAACATTAAGTATGATTTTAACTAGAAGAGAAATTGGAGATATTGCAGGGACTACTACTGAAACAACCATAAGGACATTGTCTGATTTTGTAAAAGAAGGAAGTGTTAATCTTGATGGTAAAAAAATTCAAATCTTAGATTTTAATAAATTAGTGCGTACTGCTAATATTTTTTGATTGATTTTTTACCTGTTTCATATAAGTTAGCATTTTGAATAAAAGCATTTCCATCTTCAATTTTTGATACCATATCTAAAATTGATTTAGAACTAAACAAATCTAATAATCCATCTCTATAAATTTTAAAGTTATCGTGGAGTGGACAGGGATGCTCTTTAGAACATTCTTTTAATCCAAACCCACAGCTATTGAAAAAATCTAGGCCATCAATTACTCCTATTATTGTGATGAGCTTAATTTTTTGAGATTTTTCATCAATAGAAAAACCTCCATTGGGACCTTTAACAGATTGAATAATGCTATGTTTTGTTAATTGTTGAAGAATTTTACCCAAATAATGAGCTGGCAATTCTAATTCTCTAGCAATCTCTTTAATACCAATTTTGAATTCAGTAGTAGTATGATGAGCTATAAATACAATTGAACGTAAAGCATATATGCAAGATTTTGAAAGCATTATAGTAATTCTTCTTCTAATGCTATCGCTTTAGGAAACAGTATGTTATTTTCTAAATGAATGTGTTGAAATAAATCGTTTTGATATTCTTCAAGCTTAGCATACAACGCTCTAAAAGTGTTGCAAGCTCCTTCTGGAGGGATGAAATTATTACTCAATTTAGTAATCTGTTTTATAATATCGCCAGCCCCATCATGTTCAGCTTCCATCATATTAATTGGATTTTGGATAGTTCCAAATGGTGATGGTGCAACTTTAGTATTGTTTCTTTTAGCTATTGCTAGTTCTTTTATATGGGGGAATAGAATCATTTCCTCTTTATGCATGTGTGTCTTTAATTCATCAGCAATAGAATGAAATAGTTTGTTTATTTCAACCACTTCAGTATAATGATGCCCATGTACTTTGGCTACTTTATCAGAATATTGAATAATCAAGTCGTTAGCTTTAACTACATATTTGTGGTGTGTGTTAATGATGTAATCTGCTAAAAAATCTAAATCCCACGAATTAAAATCGTGATCAATGGAAGTTCCAGTATTTATATGTTGTAATTCTTCTTTTATGATATTGAAGTCAACACCTTTCTTTTCACAAATTTCTTGTACTTTAACATTTCCTCCACAACAAAAATCAATTCCATTTTTCTTAAAAACATCTGCTGTTTTAATGTTTTCTGTTACAATTTCTGCAACTGTTTTACTATCTATATCAACCATAACTTTTAGTTTAAATTATAAAGCGAAGATACACATTAATAATAAAAGATATGCAGGTCTTTTATTATTAATGTAGTGACTTTCATCACTTTTAAGTTAAGCCACTCAAAAAGGAAATTTATTTTCCAACAAAATGATTTAAAACACCACCTAATTTTAACAAAAACAGACCCCCATCTCAAAAAAAACTAATCAAAGTATGATGCTGCTCATAGTTATCTGAAAATAAGGCTCTTAACTTTATTCTCAGATTATGACTCAATTATAACTATACCAATTACTCCAATTCATTTTTTGCTTGACGGCAAGGTATAGTTTTTCACACCACATATTTTATTATCAAGTAAAAAATGACTCCAAGAATTAAATTGGTTGTTGAATTTAAATGATATATAAAATGAAAAATTTGAATGAATTAATTGAAGAGTGTAAAAACTACGCATTCGATTTAAACTTTACCAGGGCAAAAGAGTGGAAAGAAGAAAAAGAAGGTAGAGTATTAGTAGGTTATATGCCTATTTATTTTCCGAGAGAAATATTACACGCTGCAGGAGCAATGCCAGTAGGGATTTTTGGAGGTGGTGATAACAAGCAAATAATTAAAGGAGATGCTTACTACCAGTCTTATATCTGTCACATTCCAAGAAGTATAATAGAAATTGCTTTGGATAAACAAATGGATCATATTGATGGTTTTATTTTTCCTTCGATATGTGATGTAATCAGAAACCTCTCTGGAATCTTCAAACAACAGAAGCTTGGAAAGTTTGTGAAGTATATGGATTTCCCTCAAAACTTCTTGCCTCAAATAGGTGGTGTATTCTATCAACAAGAAATGCAACACGTACTGAAGTACATTAAAGAGATTAACGGAAAAGTTCCAACAACAGAAGAACTAAACCATTCTATCGGTTTATATAACAAGAACCGACAACTAATAGAATTTATCTATAACATTCGTCAAGATTATCCTTGGAGATTGTCGATTGAAGAGGTTTATACTATAGTAAGAGCAGGAACAGTAATTCCAGTAGAAGAACACAATGAAATTTTAGAGCAAGTTTGCGAACACATTAAAGAGGAGATTGGTACACCACAAGATAAAATTAAAGTGGTTATATCAGGAGCATTTTGTGAGCAGCCTTCTTTAGGTTTAATTAAAGCTGTTGAAGAATCAGGCTGTTATGTAGTTGATGATGATTATATGCTAGGTTCTCGAATGATTTTAGGAGATATTGATGCTACTACTGATAAGCCATTAGAAGCAATTGCACTTTCCTACATCAATCAAAGTCAATATTCATCATCAATATATGATGTGCACAACCCGAAAGAAAATCGCTTAGCAAAAATTGTAAAAGATAGAGGAGCTGATGGAGTAATATTCGCTTCGGCAAGTTTCTGTGACCCAAGTTTATTGGACGCACCAATTTTCCAAAATGCATTTGATGAAATGGGAATTCGTTACATCGCATTTCAGTATAGCGAAAATATTAACCAATACAAAGTAATTAAAGAACAAGTAGGAACATTCTCTGACTCTATTAAGTTATGGGAAGATGAACCTGTTACAGTATAGAAGTTATAAATTATGAATGTTGAGTTATGAATTTCTAATCACAATTTAACATTTACAACTTAAAATTTAACATTTCAAAAATATGTCAAAAGAAGCACAAAAAGAAAAAAGTATGATTCTCCAAAAGGAGATGATTGAAGGGCTATTTAATGACTTAGCAAATGCGAAGGAATTAGGAAAAAAAGTCTGTTATACATTCATACCAGGAAACTTATCAGAACTGATTAGAACATTTGATATGTTACCAGTTTACCCAGAGATTAATGCATTACAAAGTGCTATGCGTAAGAAATCTGCAGGATATATAAAAGAAGCAGAAAGAAACGCTCACTCAGAAGATGTTTGTACTTACGTGAAATGTGATGTAGGTATGATGATGAAAGGGAACATTGGACCAACAGGTCAAAAAATTCCTGAACCAGATGTATTGTTATTAAGTTATACAGGTTGTTTTACTTTCTTAAAATGGTTTGAAACCTTGAAAAGAGAATATCCAAATGCAAAAGTGATAATGGTACATACTCCATATCAAGAAAATGCAGAGATGACTCCTGAAATGACTGAATATATGGTAAAACAGTTCAAAGAGGAAGTAATTCCTCAAATGGAAGAAGTTACCGGTATTAAGTATGATGAAGCAAAATTACAAGAACACCTAAAATTATCGGCTAAAGCAGAAGATTTAATCACTGAGATATTTGATACAACCAAACATAAGCCATCTCCAATAGATGCTTATTTCGCTGGAGTATATTACATCGGACCAATTAACATTGGATTCAGAGGTACTCAAGAAGCAGTAGATTATTATGAGGAATTATTAAAAGAAATTCACGTAAGAATTGAAAATGGGCAAGGACCTATTACTCCAGAAGGAGAAATGACTGAAGAGAAGTACAGACTGGTAGTTGAAGGACCGCCAAACTGGACAAGTTTCCGTGAGTTCTGGAAAATTTTCTACGATATGGGAGCTGTAATTGTAGCATCTTCTTACACCAAAGTAGGTGGAGTTTATGATTTTGGTTGGAGACACGACCCTGAAAGACCATTGGAAGCATTAGCAGAATACTGTATGAATTGTTATACCAATTTAAGCATTCCTCAACGAATCGATTTATTGAAAAAGTGTATTACAGAATATGATGCAGATGGATATATGACCAATTCAATTAAGAGTTGTAACTCTTTCTCAGCTGGTCAGTTGGGTATGATGAGAGAAATTGAAGATAGTTTAGAAGTACCAGTAGGATTTATAGAATCTGATTTAGTCGACCCACGATACTTCTCTTACTCAAACATAAAAAATAGGTTAGAATCTTTTTTCCAAATGTTAGAACAACGTAAAAAAATGGAAGAAGAAATGGCATAAAAATGTTTCGAGTTCTGAGTTTCGGATTAACCCCAAACATTGAACTTTAAACATTGAACTTTAAACTTAAAAGAAACAATGGGAAAATATTATTTAGGAATTGATTTAGGCTCAACCACTTCTAAAGCGGTTATCATCAACGAAAAAGATGAGATTATTGGAAGAGGAATTACCAACACCAGAGCCAACTACAAAGTTGCTGCAGATATAGCACAAGAAGAAGCAATTTATGATGCTCGATTTACACTTTTAACTGATAAGTTAAAAGAAGATATGGCAGATAAGCCAGAGTTTAAAAAGTATATGAAAGACATTAGAAGTGTTTTTCAGTACCGTCAGTTTAAGCGTAGAATGGACAGTTTAGAGAAAATGCTAAACCAAACTGTTGCAGGTTATACCTATGATAATAAGGAAGAGGTTTCAATAGAATTAATAAAGATTATTGTAATCATTCGACCTCAAATTAGACATGAGTTTGTGAATGT
>JAJCYN010000234.1 GCA_029262915.1 Flavobacteriales bacterium | reverse complement strand
AGGCAATGCTTGCTAATATGGCTTGTTCTCTTATCGAGCATAAAAGAGTGAATACAACTGTGGCTAAAGCAAAAGCTTTAAAAAAGTTTGTTGAGCCATTAATTACTAAATCTAAAACAGATTCTACGCATTCTCGTAGAGTTGTTTTCCGATATTTAAGAAGCAAAGATGCTGTAACAGAATTGTTCAGAGATGTTTCAGTAAAAGTTGCCGATAGACCAGGAGGATATACAAGAATCTTAAGAACTGGATTTAGACAAGGGGATAACGCTGAAATGTGCTTTATAGAATTAGTTGATTATAACGAGAACATGTTAAAAGAAACTAAGAAAAAATCATCTTCTAGAAGAAGAAGAGGTGGAGGTAAGAAAACAGATGATACAGTAGCTACAACTCAAGTTGAAGAAACTGTAGAAACTACAGAGGCTGACACTAAAGCAGAGGTTGTTGAAGAAGCTCCTGTTGCAGAAGTAGTAGAGGAAGTTGTTGAAGAAGTTAAGGCAGAAGCTACGGAAGAAGTAGTTGATGAAGAGGTAACTGAAGAGGCAGCACCAGAAGCTAAAGCAGAAGACACTACGGAAGAAACAAAAGTAGAAGATAATTCTGATGAAGAAGAGAAAAAAGAAGAATAAAGTTTGATAACTTTTTTAGAAAAATACAAAAGGATGAAGTAATTTTACTTCATCCTTTTTTTTATGGGTTTTGGTGTTATCCTGAGCTTGTCGAAGGATAAACTAAAAAACAAAATTAAGGTGTGTTTTTAATGAGAATTTAAAATGGAAAACAAAGCAATTTTATTACTTGAAGATGGTACTGTAATGCAAGGAAATGCAGCAGGATTAATTGGAACAACAACTGGTGAAATTTGTTTTAATACCGGGATGACTGGTTACCAAGAGATTTTTACTGATCCTTCTTATTATGGGCAAATTATGGTTACAACCACAGCTCATATTGGTAATTATGGAACGGCTAAAGATGAAGTAGAATCGGATAAAGTGAATATTGCTGGATTGGTTTGTAAAAAGTTTTCTGATAATTTTTCTAGAGATTTTGCTGACACGTCATTGCAAGAATATTTTGAGACACATAAAATTGTGGCTATTTCTGATGTAGATACTAGAATGTTGGTTCGTCACATTAGAGATAAAGGAGCAATGAATGTTATTATTTCTTCTGAAATTTTTGATATAGAAGTATTAAAAAAGCAGCTTGCTGAAGTCCCTTCAATGGAAGGATTAGAGCTTTGCTCAAAAGTATCTACAAAGGAACCTTATTTTATTGGTGAGGAAAATGCTACACATAAAGTTGCAGTACTTGATTTAGGAGTAAAAAAGAACATTTTAAGGTGTTTGGCAGAAAGAGATTGTTACCTGCAAGTGTTTCCAATGGATACTACTTTAGAAGATATGATGGTATGGAATCCAGATGGTTTTATGTTGTCTAACGGACCTGGAGATCCTTCTGTAATGAAGCAGCAAATTGATTTAGTTAAACAAATTACTGAAGCAGGATTACCTGTTTTTGGAATATGCTTAGGACATCAAATATTAGCAATTTCACAAGGGCTAACAACGGCTAAAATGTTTAATGGGCATAGAGGTTGTAACCATCCAATAATGAACTTAGAAACAGGTAAAGGAGAAATTACTTCTCAAAATCACGGATTTGTGGTTAATATGGATGTTGCAGAAAAAGATGATAATATAGTTGTAACACATAAACACTTAAATGACGGTACTTTGGCGGGATTAAGATTAAAAGATAGAAATGTGTTTTCTGTACAATATCACCCTGAAGCTTCACCTGGTCCACATGATTCTCGATACTTATTCGATAATTTTATCGAAAATATTGTAAAAAGTAAAGAATTAGTTTCAGCTTAATTTCACGTCATTGCGATTTTTTTCTGTCACACTGAGCCTGTCGAAGTGTACAAGAAACATAGTAAAGCTAACCTTTTTATAGTTCGACAGGCTCACTATGACGAAGATTTTCTTTTTTTTGTACCTTTGTGCTATGGAAAATCAAGAAGTGAAGTGTTCCTTTTGTGGAAGAGCAAAAAATGAAGTTGAAGTGATGATAGCTGGAGTTACAGGGCATATCTGTAATCATTGTATTTCTCAAGCTCAAAACATAGTAAAGGAAGAGGTTTCAGGGAAAGTAAATAGAGATATTTCTGATCAAATCGAACTTTTAAAACCTAAAGAGATTAAGTCTCATTTAGATGAGTATGTTATTGGTCAGGATGACGCCAAAAAAGTACTTTCGGTTGCTGTTTACAATCATTATAAAAGATTAAAACAAGTTGGTGAAGGTGATAAAGAAGTAGAGATTGAAAAATCAAATATTTTATTAGTTGGAGAAACAGGGACAGGAAAAACCTTGATGGCAAAAACCATTGCCAAAATTTTAAAAGTTCCATTTTGCATAGCGGATGCCACCATTTTAACCGAAGCAGGTTATGTTGGTGAGGATGTAGAAAGTATACTTTCACGATTATTACAAGCTGCAGATTTTGATGTTGATGCAGCACAAAGAGGGATTGTTTTTATAGATGAGATAGATAAGATTGCGCGTAAAAGCGATAACGCTTCTATTACTAGAGATGTTAGTGGCGAAGGAGTGCAACAGGCTTTATTAAAGCTATTAGAAGGCTCTGTTGTTAATGTTCCACCACAGGGAGGAAGAAAGCATCCAGAACAAAAGTTGATAGCTTTAGAAACTAAAAATATTTTATTTGTGTGTGGAGGTGCTTTTGATGGTATTACCAGAAAAATTGCTAATCGACTACAAACACAGGCAATCGGGTTTAAATCTTCTGATAAAGAGGAGTACGATGAAGAAAATCTCTTACAATACATTACTCCACAAGATGTTAAGGCTTTTGGTTTGATTCCTGAATTAATCGGAAGAATGCCTGTGTTGTCTTATTTAAATCCATTAGACACAACTGCATTACGAAGAATTTTAACCGAGCCTAAAAACTCTATTATTAAACAGTACGTTAAGTTGTTTGAAATGGATAACATTAAACTTTCTTTTGATAAGGGAGTACTTGATTTTATTGTGGAAAAAGCAATAGAATATAAATTAGGGGCTCGTGGGTTACGTTCCATTTGCGAAGCCATTATGTTAGATGCGATGTTTGATTTGCCTTCTGATGAAAAACAAAAAGAACATAAAGTGACTCTTCGTTATGCGAAAAATAAGTTTAAAGGCTCAAAAATTAGTAGCTTGAAAGTGGCTTAGATTAAATAGAATTATTCAGTTAAGGTAGCCTTTAATTCTATTAAATCTTCTTCATCCAATCTGAACCATTCTCCTCGTAGATGTTTATGTTGGTAGACATTGTGTAATGCTTTTTCAATTGCACCAGCTATTTTTCGATTTACATATTTCTTTTTCGCAATCAATTCTATTTTTGGTTGTTCACTTTGCAATGTTTTTTCTCTAAAAATGGCATCATTAGAAATGCCAATCTTATGGGCATTATTTCTGTTGTCCTTCATTAAGTAAACAAAACATTCAGATTGAGATAGTTCTGTTTCAATTTCTACATTGTCTGATTTTAATGGTAATAGCTTAATTACATCTTGCCATTTTTGATCAGAACCAAAGTGTTCATTAAATGCAATTGGAATATTTGACCATTTCAGATTATGTGATCTAGCGATACCACTAACAGTTGGTTTGTTACCACTATCTTCCCATTCATATTGAGTAGGAATCATTTCCAATTCTCTGGTTAATAACCCCCATCTCAAAAGAACATCTGATATTTCAGATTTATCCATTCCAAAACGATTTGGTTTATCTCCTGATAATTCGACCAATTTCGAATATGGATTTCTACCAAAGGCAAGTGATAAGTCTTTTTGAGTCACACCTGTTTTAGCTCGAAAATCTCTTGAGTTTGGTTTTTTATCAA
>JAJCYN010000233.1 GCA_029262915.1 Flavobacteriales bacterium | reverse complement strand
TATGACGGTGCTGGAGACAAAGGGATTACATTGTTTAATAATATTCAAACATTTATTAGTGGTGCTTTGGCTTCTGAATTCACAGAAGATATTCCAGCAACGCAATTAAGATTAAATGAGCGAGACAAAGTGTTGTTAGCGCACCTGCATGATTATTCGGATTGGGTAATTACGTTTGATAAAAACCTTGGCCCACAGGTATTTGACCAACCATCAAAAGATGGCAACATTCCTTTCCTTTTAGATTATGTGCCAGGCGAAGAAATTTCGGGGATCTCTTCTTATTTAACTACTAGACCAACCTCAGAAATACTAGGGTTATTGGGGCCACATTTTGAAGAATTCAATTTGGATATTCATAATCCAGATGATGAACGAAAAATAAAGATATTATTAGAGGATCTAAGAGCGGTTAGCAGTTCACTTGTACTACAACTCAATTCCTCAAAAAACAAAGCTTTTGAAGTAATTGGCTCGGCATTTACAAAGCGAGTTTTAGAGAAGAAGGGTTATTTGGAAAACTCATTTCTTATCCCCATTGACTTACACCAAAACTTGTTTGAGAACTTGCCTAGTGAAAGCAAAAGTAGAGCTGATAATTTATTGGTTTCTATTAATCCGGAAAAGAAAGAAATTTCAATATCTGTAATTGAAATTAAATGCCGAAAATCACTTGGAGAAGCTGAAAAATCTGATTTAAAAATCAAAATGAAAGAGCAAGTTGAAAACACTATTGAAGCTCTTCGTAACCATTTTGACCCTGAATACCATCTCTCCTTTGACCGTTTGGATAGGGAGATTAAAAATAAGGAGCTTAAATCATTATTGAGTTTTTACATTGATCGAGCACACCGATACACATATTTAAGTGAAAACGCATACAGCACCTACAATGACTTCCTTCAAAAGCTAGATGATGGTTTCAAATTAAAGTTCAATCAACTCGGTTTAATTTTTGATTTTTCAGCAACTAAGAGGCATCAAAAGGAAGTTGTGGACTCAGATTTAAGCTTTTTCACCTTTGGAGGTAAGTTAATAGATGACATATTAGATCCTGACTCTGATTTGAACACTCGAAGATTAGAGCAGAATGAATTTGATGATGAGTTTAATAAAGCCATTGGTATAAATAGCAATTTGAAGCCATTTATTCAGAAGTTTAAACCTCGGAGAAAAGAAGAGAAGAATACTGATACTAAAATCATTAAGGAACAGGAAGAGGCGGAAAAGGTTATTTCAGAACAAACTGAATCTGAAAAAGATGAAGAAGTTGTTCCATCTCCTGTCGAAGAGGTTACGCCTAAAGTGGAGAAAGCTCAACCTAATGGACACATCACGCCAACACCTGATGTATTAATCGGTAAAACTTCAATTAGTAAGCAGTTTGGATTGCTAGGCGAAAGTGTTCACGGTAAAAAAATTGCTATTGATTTAAGCGAAACGAATACGATAAGCCTATTTGGAGTTCAAGGCGGTGGAAAAAGTTATACCATCGGCACAATTTCTGAAATGGTTCTAAAACAGTTCAGTAGTGTAAATCAATTACCTGCTCCATTAGCAGCCGTTATTTTCCATTATAGCGAAAGTATGGACTACGAACCAGAGTTTACTTCAATGATTTACCCAAATGACCAAGAAGGAGAATTAAAGAAGCTTAAAGAACGATATGGAGCAGATCCAGACAATATCGAGGATGTTATCATTCTGACACCGAAAGATAAAATAGAGGAAAGACAAGCCGAATATCCCTCGATTGAGGTACTTCCAATTGCTTTTAATTCTAAAGAGTTAAATGTACAAGATTGGATGTTTATCCTTGGTGCTATCGGTAATGATTCAGCTTATATCAAGCAGCTAAAAGCTATAATGAAAGAACATCGTAGAAATATTACTATTGATGGTATTACAGAAAGCGTGGAGTCTTCGGAATTACTTTCAAACTCTCAAAAAGCATTGGCTAGACAGAAATTGAGCTTCGCACGAGAATATATTGATGATTCATTTATGCTTCGGGATTCCTTAAAACCAGGCCGATTGATTATCGTTGATTTACGAGATGAATTTATTGTGAAGGATGAAGCTTTGGGCTTGTTTGTCATTATGCTGAACATTTTCTCCGCAGTAAAAAATGTGAAGGGTAAACACTTTAACAAGTTCATCGTGTTTGATGAAGCACATAAATACATGGACAACAAAGACCTTACAGGCAACATTGTTACGGCTATTAGAGAAATGAGACATAAAGGGGTAAGTATTATGATTGCCAGTCAAGATCCACCTAGCCTTCCAAACGAAATCATTGAGTTAAGCTCCGTTGTGTTGTTACATAAGTTTAATAGCCCTCAATGGTTAAAGCATATTCAAAAATCTATTACTCAGCTATCCACTCTGTCTCCGGCAGACATGAGTGCTTTAACTCCTGGGGAAGGGTTTTTATGGGCGACAAAAGCTACAGAACGAAGTGTATCAGTTAAACCAGTAAAAATATCAACTAGACCAAGAGTAACCAAACACGGAGGAGGAACAGTTCAAGCAACAGGTAATCAATGAGATCAATAGTATTAACAGATAAAGGGAAAAGAAAGATTAATCAGGATTTTGTCCTTGTACAGAACATTAGTCCTGATACATTTCTTATGCTGATTGCTGATGGTATGGGTGGTTACTCAAATGGTGAAGTTGCAGCTAGGGTGGTTTCTGAGAATATTTTAACCTTTCTATCTACGGTTAAGGATATTAAGTCAAATCATATTCAGAAAGCTGTAAATAAAGCCAATCTAGTACTAAAACAGATGAAAGAAGACTCTCAAGAAAAAATGGGAGCTACTATTGGTGGATTAGTTTTATCAAAAAATGAAGCTTTATGTTTTTGGGTTGGTGACGTGAAAATCTTTCATTTTAAAAACAACAAATTACACTATGAATCGAACGCTCACAGCTTAATGAATCAAATAATAGAAAATGGTTCAATTACCGATGCGGAACGTGTGTCAAAATACAAGCATGTTGTTACAAGGTCTGTTCAAGGAGATGTTGAGCAATCTCAAATAGACTACTGTAAAATTGAAAATCTTACTGCCCAGGATATGTTATTAATTTGTTCTGATGGTGTTCATGATGTTTATGACGGAATTCAAATTCAGCAGATATTAAATAACTCTGATACGGTTGATGATGCAATGAGAAGAATTGAAAAACGATTATTGGATGACGCGAATGACAATTTTTCATTGATTTCAGTGTTTTAATTTATTCTGTGTTTCGATACCACGTTATTTCATTCATCATTTTCAATTTTATGGTTTTTCATTTTTGACCTTTCTATATTTCCTTTTTTATTCAGAAAATAGAAATGCCCTTTTAGTTTTTTTATTCCGGGTGCTGCAACAACTTTTTTGTCTTTTGTTGTTAAATTTATTTCCATCAAGTTTCCTTCAGCATTTACATAATATAGCCTCCCTTTTTCACGGCTAAAATTCAGTACTGCCACTTCTACTGCCATATTCTATTGTTTTTAATAATTTCTATAAATTAGTTTTAGGAGACAGTCTCTTGATATGGGCTTGCTGACGTAGATTCGTGAAACCTGAGATAGTTGGTGATTAATTTTATAACTGCTGCATTTCGATTTTTATAAATGAGATTTTCGTTAAAATCCCGTTCCATTTGCATCATTTTTATTTTACGAGCTTCTTCCTGGTCAATAAATGTTTTACAAGCTCTTATATAGGCAGCTCTACTGCATCCTCTAATCCGTTGTTTCCTTAAATTGACATACACAAAGTAGCTCGCACGCTTGTCAAAGTCATCCTCACTAATTTCACCATTGGCAAACTTCGTATAGGCTAAATCATATTGTTCATCTACAATGAGCTGTGCTATTCTTACAATGGGATATTTTGGGATTCGCTCTTTGATGTAGGTTACATCATCCACCTGGTGGTGTAACCTAAGCCAAGTACAGTTTTGGAAGGCAGTTCGAGTAACCTTACCGATGGATTGATGGGTAAAAACGATGTCCACTCCCTTATGTCTCAATGTACATAGTGCCGAAATCATATCCTGACCTTTTTCACCTGTCATATAATCGTCTATGTCATCAAGCAGTATCAGCCCATTTCGGAAATACTTCAGTATCTTTTTTACTACATCCTTTTTTTCTTCTTTCCCCATCGGAGAACCATCTTTGTTAAATGGTCTAATCCGTCTTGGTCGTTTAGCCATTAACTTATGCAATTGGTCTGGAGAAACTGTTTTGTAAGCAGTATAATCATCGTCATTGGTATCAAATGCCAATACTTTTCTTCCTGCTTTTCCAGTAGTCGAATTATCTTTTAAGTAAAGCCGAGCTTCGTTTCTGTTTCGATAAGTTTTACCAACCCCTGTTTCACCACAAACTATGGTTAACATCGGTTGACGACTTTTCTTTATCCTTACATTCGATTGTGTAGCCATTATTCCCCCTCCTTTACATCATTCTTTTTAGGTTCATCATCTTGGGCTACCTCCAGCACATCTTCAGGGCGTATTGATTGATGTTCATTGTGTTCAACAATGACTTCCTCGATTATTTCTTCTTCTGGCTGACTTTCTTTGTGTTTTGCTTCCTTTTTAGGGGTAGAAGAGGTATTGTTATTTTCAGGTGGTTCTTCTTCCTTCTGCTGTTCTTCTTCATAATCCTCATCCTGTTCGGAATAGCCTTTTTCTTCTCGAACAATATCAAGAATCCTTTCAACCAAAATTTCATTTTCTGCTTTCACTTCCATCACTACCTGACCTTTTTTCATCATAATGGAAATAAAGGCTCCCATTAATTGCTGTTCAGGTGTCAATTTTTTCGCTTTTCTCTTGAGTATTGAGATCAGTAAAGGGCGTAACAGAGCTTTATCTTCATCATCTAATTTGATGCGATTAACATTCTTCTCATTTTGCTTTTCAATAACTTGAATGATCTCCTCAAATTCGTAGAACTCTTTGTGTTTCTTAATCTTCACAAAGAATCCACCTCCAACTTCAAGTACGTTATTTGCAATTCCCAAAATAGAATCAGCAGCTTGAGTTGCGTGTCCTATGGGTATCTCAAACTCCTCCTCATCATCTATCAGAACTGTTTCACGATAGCCCTCATTGATATCCTGTTCAGGAGCATCATCAACTTCTTCTGCCTCTATATATTCCGCTTCTTCTTCGGCTCGATTAGAGGCAGCATTATCACTTCCTTGTTTCTGATTAGAACTGGATGAATTTGGGGTAGATTCAGAATGGTTTTCGCCATTATCTTTATCTACAACAGGCTGATTAAGGGGACTGCTTTCTTCATCGTGCAATTCCTCGAATTGTATCTCGTCTTGGTTCGTTAGAACCTCATAGACTTCCTCATTTGTATTTGACATAAACCATTCATTTTAGTTTGGATATAAAATGGATGGTACTACTTTCTAATCCATCGTACTTTTCTTTAAAAGCCCGATGAAATTGAGGTATAGATAGAATGCTATTACACTTGTGAATAAAATAAAGAGCTGAACCTCTTTTCTTATCGAAAGTTTCCGCTATTTTGGAGTGGCTATTTTCTGTGTACTTATTTAGTAAGTGATAACAAGCCATTCGTGCTTCACGGTATTCTCTAATCTCACTATTGAAAAATTTCTTTTCGTCCAAGTCAAAGATGAGAATGGTTTCAGCAATGATGTAATCCTTGATTAACTTGAGCTTACGAATCTCTTTACGACCAATTCGGGTATTATTGGAAAAGCTATTGATAATTTCAACAGATTTCTCCAATCCGAATTTTCCCACCAACTCATCTACACAATTTTGTAGGTCAGCATAGTTCAATTCTCTATGGTCTTTATTGTTAATCAATGTGTTAATCATTATTGCAAAGTTCCTCATTTTAATTTTGTCTCAAAATTTGAGACAAACAAGATAAAAAAACACACTTTTCAAGTGAGCCTCAATATACGTAGTACCATATACATTTGTTACATTGTTAGTTTTTCCAGATTGTACTTATAGCTGAATATAGCAGCTCTATTTAAGACAAAATTGCCTATTTGAATCGTCCAACCCGTTATGTTAGTTTTAACGCCCTTATCTTTCAAAAAAGACCTTCCCAACCCTTTGGTTTTCTTGCTTTTCCATAATTCTTCCAAAATTTCTTCGTCTTTTGATTCTTTTTTGATTTCTTGAACGGATTTAGGTTTTTTTGAGGTCGCTTTAACCATACCAATAGTTAATAGACTTTTTCCATCAGGAAGTTCATGAGACTTAACGGTTACACTTTCCTTATCCTTTCCTGAAGCTGAATGATATTCAATTACTTCGGCTATTACTCCAACATATTTAGGATTGCCTCCAGTAATTTCAACAGCATCCCCTTTAGTGTAAACTGGTTTTTTCTCTTGTTCCTCAATCACCTCATTGTTTTCCAGTTGGTGTTCTAATTCGTTGAGCATATCTTCGTGTAATTCATGGTCGAGTTCTTTCAATTGCTCCAATAATTCTACTCGGTCTTCATCCACCATATCATCCAATTTGGAATGCATCTTATCAAAGATTCTGATCTTCTTTTGGACGGCTTCGGAAAATGAAGAGCTATCTAGCTTATTGCTGTCCATAAACTCTTTGTGTTTAATTTTTTTCATAGTATTCCTTTTTAAATTATTTTTTAAATCCAATTTCTTTTAGGTAAGTCTCAATACTGTCGGAAGCAATAATTTTTTTAGCCAACTCTTTTTCAACTTCTTCTCTATATCCTTTTGAATTTGTAATTCTCGCTTCCATTCGGTCTAAATCACCGCTCAAAATATAGGCTGCATCATTAACAAATTTGCCAACACTTAAAGTGCCAAGATGTTTTATTATTTCCTTTTCAGTTGGTACATCTATTTTCTTTTCTACTTCTTTTTTTTCCTCCGTTGCACCAAATTTTTCTTTAATAGCATCCTCACCTGGCTTTGCTTTTACCTTATCCATTCCCCAAGCACTAACCAATTCCTTATGGGCAGTCAATAAAATTTTCTCTGTCTTTTTCTGAACATCGAGATTATCTTTTAATTGGGGTGGGATAAGACCTGCTATTGACAAGAGCTTATTCTTTAACTGAGTAAGCCTCGTTTTCTTGGGTTTTGCACCTTCTGCTTCTCTTTTCTTTTTGTTCGCCTCACTTACAACAGCTCTACATCTATCCAATTCAGGTTTTAGTTCGTTCAATTCAGCTAATATGCGTTTGGAACGCTCTTTTTCCGATTCCTTTTGCTCTTTTCCATCAGCATTTAAAAGAGGCTCTCCAAGTGCATTAACCAATTTATTCATCGAAGTAATGGCTGCTTTTTTCACTTTGGTATTAGCAATATCCATTGCCCAATCCTTAAAATTCTCAGCAGCCTTTTCTACTTTTTTATGGAGTTTAGCTTGTTCTGTTTC
>JAJCYN010000232.1 GCA_029262915.1 Flavobacteriales bacterium | reverse complement strand
CAGAAGCTAAGGCTCCCTCTACATCATCTCTGGTATTAATTTGTGATAGAATATTATGAATTAATGTTCCGTACTCTCCTATTGTTTCGGGGTTTTCTACATCCCAAACTTTTGGAGCTTGGTAACTCACCTGTATTTTATCTCTCCAACTGTTATAACTCACCGATTTAAATTGAATATCGCTACTTAGTTTTTTATCCTGAGTTGTCTTTTTATCAAACAAACCAAAATGATATTGATTCTCTTCTACTTTACTATCTGGTTTACTTTCGCAGTAATTCATTAAATAGTCTGTTACAGAGCCATTTGCTGATGGTTTCTTGTTTGTTCTTGAAATAATATGCAATCTGTCCTTGGGTCGTGTTAAGGCCACATAAAGCACATTTACGAGGTCTAACCTCGATTTTTCTATCTCGTCCTCATAAACAGAAGCAAAACGTGTTTCTGTTAATTCTTTACGAATAGGCATTATTGCAGAACTTAATCCTTCAATATTAGTATCATTGGTCCAAAAGAAATCTTCACTCGTTTTAACTGTTGAAGTCGCAAAAGGATATATCACAACAGGAAACTCTAACCCTTTTGATTTATGGATACTCATTACCCTCACGGCATCAATACCTTCTGGGATTACAATAGAAAATTTATCCGCTTTACTTTCCCACCATTCAATAAAATTAATCACCGAATTGTCATTACGAGAAGCATATTCGTGTACTTTATCTAAGAAAAATTGAATGTAAACATCTACTTTTTGGTCAAAACCAAAAGTTACCACCAAGTATTCTGTCAATTCATACAGCGAGTAATTGCTAATTTGCTTAAAGTTAAACTGAATGTTTTTACTGTTTAGATAGTCAATTACTGTACTTTTTTTATGGGTTTCAAACACTTCAAATAAATCATCATTAAACACATTCGCAGTTAAATAGTTCAACAACTGTACTTGATGGTGCTTGTCATTTGGATAGGACAAGTATTTAAAAAGGTTCAATAGAAAGGCAACCTCATCCGAGTTATTCAACAATAAACTTTCTGAAGAAATAACATTAATGTCATTCTCCAACAAAAAGGTAGCAATCTCAGCACCATCATTATTGCTTCTTGTTAAAATGGCAATTTCACTCAATGAAAATCCATCTTCACAAACTTGCCGGATAGTATTAAATGTATTCTTCAATATAGAATCTCTATATAATTCATTATCAGATTCTTCTAAAAATAAAATACTTACTCCACCTCCTGTGTTTTCAGCATCATATTCTTGTGCTAATTCACTATATAGCTTTTGATATTTCTCAGATAAATTTCCAGCAACAGATTGAAAAAATTCGTTATTAAACTGGACTATCTCAGCTTTAGAACGATAGTTTTTGTTCAATGATTCGTCCTTATGGTTTCTATTCAACGCAGCTTCACGCTCTAATAAAAGTGGATTATTATTGTGTTTATAAATTTCAGGAAGATTAATGATTTGCTCTACCTCTCCTCCTCTGAAGCGATATATGGCTTGCTTGGCATCTCCAACCACCATATTAAACTTCCCGGTTCCTAAAGAGTTATCAATAAGTGGAATGAGGTTATGCCACTGTATAATGGAAGTATCTTGAAATTCATCAATTAAATAATGATTGTATTTCTCACCCAAACGCTCATAAATAAAGGGAATTGGCTCAGATTCAACAATAGCAGCAATCCGCTTATTGAAATCTGAAATACTTAACACGTTGTTATCCTTTTTAAACTCAAGAACTGTTTTTTCTATTTCGTTGAGTACTGCTAAATTGTAAAGGTTCTTTATAATCAGCTTATTAACCCGATAATCACTTTCAAATTGATCAATGTAAGCTCTTGATTGATTGAACCGCTCTATAAATTCATTTTGATGCGCATCAATTAGTTCCTTTTGAGTATCATCAACCGTTGCTGCGTACCAGTTTTGCTCTCCATTAATAATTTTAATAGTTGTTGCTGTCGGTTCAAATTTCTTTAATCTTGCTAAATCTTTCCAATAATTAACAAAAAAGCTTCTTGAAAAGCTTGTTGGTACTATTCCTTTATTATTAACTAACTCAAGACCATCTTCCCCCCATTGTTTTACAGTATTCTCAAAGTCCTTGGTTTGCTTATAAAGCTGCGTCTTTATGCTGTCAAAATCTTTAATACTTAACTTCCGTATTTTCTCTAAATAAAGCTCACCATCTTCTTTTAAAAGGTTTCGGGAGAATTCATACAAATCTTTCTCGATGTGCCAACTCTCTTCAGCTTCAGCTTTCTTACTGGTATATTCTAACAAAAGCTTGGTCAACTTTTCATTATTTCCCACCTCAGCTATTAATAGATCAATAGCCGCTCCCAAAACTTCTCTATCGTCTAATTCAATGTCAAAATTTAGAGGCAACTGTAAATCATGAGCAAATGTTCTGATAATCTCATGGGTAAACTTATCAATGGTGCTCACTCCAAAATCGTTGTAACTGTGTAAAATTGACTTTAGCACCTTTTTGCTTCGCTCTTCTACTTCATTAGCATCAATCCCCAATCCACCTTCAACTTCAGGTTTTAATAAGTCATCCAGCAGAAATTTA
>JAJCYN010000231.1 GCA_029262915.1 Flavobacteriales bacterium | reverse complement strand
CCTTTCACATAATGTTATCTTTAGGGTTTGGGTATGTGACCTTTTTCTCACTTTTCCACTCACGAAAATCTATGAAATAACTTTTGTCATTAATCAAATACATACTTGCAGTCGCTTTTGCCGCAATTTATGTGTGTTTCGGTTATTTCTTAGAAAGAGAAAATTTTCAGCACTTATCTATTTTATTTGCCTGTGCATTTGCCCTTTATTTTTTCCTAATCCTTAACACCAGAGATAAAAGAGAAACAGATATTTTGCTCTGGATCTCCATGGGGTTTAGAATTATTTTTATTGTTGCGATTCCTTGTTTGTCTGATGATTATTTTCGGTTTATTTGGGACGGAAAACTTTTTGTAAATGGGTTTAACCCTTACTTATTTATTCCTTCAGAAATCATAAATACGGACATTGCAAAAACGGCAGGGTTATCACAAGAACTTTATGATGGATTGAATTCCCCCACCTATTATACGGTTTACCCACCAATAAATCAGCTTATTTTTTCTTTAGGAGGTTTCTTTTCAAAATTTGGAATGTTAGCAGGTATAATTGCTATACGTGTTCCAATTTTAATAGCAGAATTTTTTACCATAAAATACATTAGAAAATTGTTAGATAGTTTACAACTGTCTCACCATCATATTTTATGGTATGCCCTAAACCCGTTGGTAATAGTAGAGCTTTCTGGCAACCTGCATTTTGAAGGGATGATGTTTTTATGTGTTGTGGTTGGCATTTATTGGTTAATTGCCAACAAATGGGCTGGAGCAGCTATTTGGTGGGCTATGGCAATAAGTATTAAATTAATCCCTGTACTGTTTTTACCTGTCTTGCTTAAACGATTGGGAATAGTAAAAAGTGTTTGGTTTTACCTTATTACAGCTTTGGCGTTGGTCTTTACTTTCTTACCCTTTCTCGACCAAAAACTCATTCACCATATTTTTTCGAGTATCGATTTATACTTCCGAACGTTTGAATTTAATGCCAGTGTTTATTATATAATAAGGTGGTTGGGGTTTAAACAAGTAGGGTATAACATTATTCAAAAGCTGGGTCCCGTTTTATCCATTGCTACTTTTGTGTTGGTTCTGGGGGTTTATTTTTATAAAAATAGTTCTTGGGAAATCACTTTAAAAAAAATGCTTTTTGCTTATACCATTTACTTATTATTAGCTACAACGGTTCATCCTTGGTATGTCATTAATTTGGTGGTATTGAGTGTTTTTGTTCGGAATTACTACTTTGCAATTATTTGGTCCGCTTTGGTGGTATTAAGCTATTCGGCTTATAGTAATGATGCCTATCAAGAAAACCATTGGCTCATTACCATAGAATATGTACTTGTAATAGGTTGGTTGGGTGTTGAGTTGCTTAAAACTAAAGTTCTATCGAATTAAGGTAATGGTACCGTATCTTTTTCCGGGTTTTCCGTTAATGTCTTTGTATTTTATTTTCCAAACATAGGCTTCTGTTTTAACTGGATTTCCTTTGTAAGTACCATCCCACCCTTGTGTTTTATCAGTCGTTTGAAATAATAATTCTCCCCATCTATCAAAAATATAAAGCTCTAATTCTTCTATTCTAAATGTTTTTAACATAAATAGATCGTTAATCCCATCTCCATCTGGCGTAAAGGCATTCGGAATCCATATTTCTGAGGTAACATAAATTGTTATTTGGTCTGAATTTACACAGCCAAAAGTATCTGTTAAAACAACAGTAAAAGTGGTTGTTTCATTAGGAAATACTGATGTAATTTGGCAAGTGTCACAAACCACAAAATTAGAAGGGGTCCATAAAAAGCTACCAGCACCTATAGCAGTCAATAATAAACTATCTTCAATTAACCATTGATCTTCTCCTAGGTCTAATAGTGGAGGAGGGCGTATTCCAACGCTTAATGAGGCTTCTTCTTGACAGCCTAATGAATCTTCAACAGTTACTGTATAGGTTGATGGAGTGCTAGGTCTGGTAAAATAATTTCCAGCCACTTGGTAAATTTCATTTGCAGGTGTCCAAGAGAGAATATTGCCTCCAGATGAAAAGAGTTGAATTTCTTGATTTGGACAAACAGAAGTGTCTGGCCAAGCATCAGCAAGTACAAAATGAACTTCAACAAAAATCGTATCATAATCTTGTCCACAAGCGTTAGAAGCTTCAACAATATAATAGGTGTTTTGGCTAGGATAAACAGATACTACTGCACTTGTAGGGTTAACAATTGAGTTGGTTGGTGTCCATGAATAATTAACACCACCAGAGGTAGTAAGTTGAATGGTATCTCCTAAACACATCAATGTATCCATAGAAGCATTAGCAACAGGAGGGATGAAGTCTGTTGTAATGGTAATAAAGGTGTCCCAAACACAAGTATTGATATCAGTAACAGTTACATTATATGTTGTAGTTACCGATGGAGTAACAAATGGATTTGCTATGTTAGGGTTATTTAATGTTGGATCGGGAACCCAGGAATAACTAACTCCTCCTGAGGCAAAAATTTGTACACTTTGCCCCCAACAAACACTAATGTTAGGACTTACACTAACGGGGCTTTGAAAAACAGTTACAGTAACTTGAGAAGTATCAATTCCACAACTGTCTGTTGTAATTACTGTGTAAATGGTGGTTGTATCGGGCCATACAGTTGGGGCATTGGTATTGCTATTTAGTATGTTATAATTTGGCAGCCAAGCATAAGAAGTTCCTCCGGTAATATTAAGTTGAGTACTGTCTCCTCTACAAATTCCACTTACAGGTGTAAAACTAACAGTAGGAGGACCACCAATAAAAACATCAACATAATCAGTATCTTTTTTTATACATGATATTGAATCTAAGGCAACCAGCATTACACGATAAGTTCCTACTGCATTATAAGCGTGAAATGGCTCAAAAAGAGTTGACGTACTACCATCACCAAAATCCCAGAAATAGCTAAACCCTCCATTACTTAAGTTTTGAAAATGAACCGTATCTCCAACACAATAAAAAGGGGTGGTATAAACTTCTGCATCTGCTGTTAATTGTGATAAGTCCAATTTAAAAACTCCCAAATTACAATTGTTACTATTGTCAGTATTGGACCATGCTCCTGGTGTGGTTGGAAAATCTGTGGTAGCTCCTCCGCAGGAAGAGCAGACCGCTTGATAAACAATTCCTTTTTTATCAAACCGACTCGTTCCTCCATCTACATGGTCAAAACTGGCATTTCCACCAAAAAAAGTAGCGTATAAAATAGTATCTGCATTTTCCGAAAACATAGTTAAATAATAATCACTACCATCAGTAGTTGGTTGAAGGGCATTAGCAGTTACAGGCAATCCAGTAGTAGTGCTTGTTGGGACAAGTCCAAAATTTACTACCCCCCCCCACCCCGAAACTAAGATATAATTACATTCGTTAACTAAAAAAGCAGACAAAGAAATATCAATTGTACCAGCACTTCTTCCAAAAGTGGTAGAAAAAACGGTAGTAGTTAAATCTGGGGTATATTTATGTATAAATTGTCCGCTGTTTGGGTTGTTATAAACCGTTGCTGGCGTAATGGGGTAAACCCCTTCGGTTTGACCAACAACATAAATATTATTAGCGGTATCTGCTTGCACGAAATAGGATTGATCGTAACTTCCAGTACCGATGAATGTACTGGCGATAATGGATGTAGCAGTATTGTTTATTTTCGCAACCCAGCCATCAACTGATCCTCCTTGAAAACTGGAATGAACTGTACCAGCAGTTACTGGAAAATTAGGGCTGTTGGTACCTCCTGTTATAAGGAGTTGTCCTAGACCATTTAGTTGAAGTGAATAAGCGGCATCACTATTTGTTCCCCCCATATAAGTACTCCAAAGTAGGGTATTTAGATCAGGAGATAATTTAAAAATACAAGCATCTAGAGCCCCTGCAGAGGTGGCTTGAAATACTCCCGTTGTAGTAGGAAAATCGGATGATGAGGTTGTACTCGCAATATAAATGTTATCATTTGCATCTATTATTATTTCTCCTCTATGGTCATCAGCATAATTCCGTTTTAACGGAGCTGCAGAATTTAATCCATCAGTTAGAGAACCTCCAATAAATGTAGACCCTAATAAAACAGACCCATTGGTATTTAGTTTGGTAACAAAAATATCATAACCACCATTTTGTGATGTATCGAAACCATTACCTGTAACCGGAAAATCTGTTGAGTTGGTTGTTCCAAAAATTAATAATTCATTATTGCTGTTAACAATTAAACTGTGAGGGCTGTCAACATTACTTCCTCCTAAATAAGTTGAGTAAACCAATGCTGTTCCATCTGGAGAAAATTTAGAAATAGAGATGTCTCTATTTCCTCCTCCATAAAGAATTTGGTAAGCACCTGTGGTAGTCGGATATCCAACACCAAAACTAACTCCACCACCATAAAGGTGCCCGGCATCATCAAATGTGGAGGTATAGCCCCAATTATCAACAGTAGCACCAGAATAAGAAGCAAAAATTAATGTTGGATCTATGATTAAAGGAATTTCTTTTTTATAGCCTTTAGGGAAATCAAACGACAGGACAGTGCCTTCTAGCTTGTAATTACATTTTACTTCTTTTTCTTTTCCATTTATGATTTGGTAAGCGTAAGGTTTTTGTTCAATAATTTCGTTTAAAGAAGTTTTGATGTACAAGTTTCCATTTTTAATGGTAATATCATTAACTCCATTGTAATTGAGTTGAATGTTTTGAGGATTTCCTCCTGGCATTACGTTAAAATCATATTTTAAGAAGTTATTTTTCAGGTAAAATTTTAGACCAATATTTTCGTAGATTTTTTGGTATTCTATTTCTTCGTATTTTTTTACCTGTGATGCCCATTTACTATTATCTTTTCCTCTAAAATAATTTTCGTAATCCGAACGAACTAAAGAAGGTATTAAATTGGGTTTTTTAGCGTTTAAAAATTCGACCTGAAAAGCGTGTAAATGAATAATTGAATCGGAATGTTGTGGGTTTTTTATCGCATCATGATGCATTTCTCCCATCCGAACAATATCTTGTTCTTTGTAAAATTGATAGGTAAGTGCATTTTGTTCTAAATAAAGATTCCCTCCTGGTATTCTTGCTTTGTATAGCACATTATCATGCCATTGCCCCTTGTTTTCGCGGAACTCTATATGATTGTTTTGAGCAAATAATGTTGCTCCAATCAATAACAATAATATGTTCGCTATATACTTCAAATTAGTCCATTACAACTTTACAAGATACTAAATATTTAAAAGCTGTCTTTTAAAGACTGTAAAATTGACAGATAGTTGCCTTAAAATCAACGGATTTGCAAAAAAATGTTAAGATTATTTGTTTCCTAAAACGGATGTTTTGGGTTAATCAAATTGCATTTCAGGGATATCACCTTTTATAATAAGTTCTCCAGCAGTTGCAGCTTTAATTTCTTCAAGACTAACTCCAGGTGCTCTTTCCAGCAGATGGAAGGCTCCATCTTTAATTTCTAATGCTGCTAAATTGGTAATTATTCTAGTAACACATCCTACTCCTGTTAAAGGTAACGTGCAAGTAGGTAATAATTTACTTTCTCCTTTTTTATTGGTGTGCATCATGGCAACAATAATGTTTTCAGCAGAAGCTACAAGGTCCATTGCTCCTCCCATACCCTTAACCATTCTTCCCGGAATTTTCCAATTGGCAATGTCTCCATTTTGAGAAACTTCCATTGCTCCTAGAACAGTTAGTTGAACATGTTGACCTCTAATCATGGCAAAACTTGTTGCCGAGTCAAAAATTGATGCTCCAGGCATTAATGTAACAGTTTGTTTCCCTGCATTTATTAAATCTGCATCTTCTTCACCTTCATAAGGAAATGGTCCCATTCCTAAAATTCCGTTTTCAGATTGGAATTCTACGGTTATATCTTGAGGAACAAAATTAGCTACTAAGGTAGGAATTCCAATGCCTAAATTGACATACCACCCATCTCTTAATTCTTGTGCTATTCTTTTTGCAATTCCTGTTTTGTCTAACATAATTTAATTTGTTTTTTCTAAGATATGTAAATATTCTTCGGTTTTATTAGCAGTATGATTTCTGTTTTCTTGTTTGTCAGCTCTAAATCTCTGGTATGTTTTAGAAACTAAACTGTACTTTCCATATTTAGACATTATTTTTTCTACTTCGTTAACACTCATTAATCCTTCATTATTATAACTCAAATAAATATGTTTGAATTTAGCTTTTTTAATCAACTCATCAAAGCTTTCGGAAACAGTAGTTTTACTACAATATTGCGATCGGTTATATTCTCTTAATCCTGTTTTTCCTTTTGGAATAAAAGTGTCGTATTTTGCTATTGTATTTAATAAATGATAGTTTGCTCCATATTGACGGGCATTATATGGCGGATCCAAATATAGAATATCTCCCTCTATTGTATTGATTAATTGATTACTATCACTATTAAATACTTGGTGTTCATTATTGTTTATTAAGAATTCTGCAGGCTTTAAATCTAATTTTTTTTGTGCTGATTTTTTTATGTGTTTTAAATAAGCACCATAAACTGAAGCAGTATTGGCGACTTTATCAGCACTTTCTATTAGGCTAGCTAATAGAAAAAAGTATAAGTTGTCACTTATCTCATTTCCTTTTTTCCATGCTTCAATTTTAGTTCTTATAGCATCTATTTTAACTCCGTTTTCGTCAGAAAAATATTGTCGTTCTCCATTTCCACCACGGCAATAATTATTATAAATAAATCCCTTTTTAGTATTTAATGTATCTAATTCTTCGAGGTATAATTCCTTATCAGCTATAGGTGAATGGTTTCCGATATAGTTTTTATTTAAAACATAGCTGTAATATTCCAAATCATTACTAATTACTTTTTTTACCTCTTGTTTAAATGCTCTACCAACAATTCCTGTTCCAGCAAAAAGATCACAGAATACTTTTGATGATAAATTATTTCCAGAAACAGCATAAATGGTTTCTTTAATAAAAGGGGATAATTTATATTTTGAACCAATGTAGTTCATTTTTTATCTTTTGTAATTGATTTATTTAAACTCCTGATGTAAGCCATATAATATCAGAAAATATTTCTCCATTACCAAAGTCTAATCTAATTAATTTCTCTTTTGAGAAATTTTTAACATAATGATCAACGACATTTTTCAAAAGTATTACTTCTGATTTCATTTTCCAATGCTGTTGTGTTTCTTTATCATATAAGACAATAAAAAGTCTATTTTTTAAATGTTTTCTACCTTCTTGGCTTTGATTATCATATAGCCAAGTTATCAGTTCTTTTTTATTCTCTATGGCATATTCATAGGGTTTATTAAATCCTTTAGGAAAGATGGAGGTTTTGTGGTCAAAAGGAATCTCACTAATTTTAAAATCAACTAGTTTATCGTAAACATTTTTGTTTGCTTGCACATTATCGTGAGAAGCAAAAATAGCCTCTACAGCCATAGCACTCCAATAGTTGTACCACCTATTCAAAGCATAGTCTTTTAACTCTTGATTAAATGTTTCTGTCTTTTGAAGTAATTTATCAAAACGATATGTCTTGTAAATGAAGTTTGTGTCACTGTCCCAATCATTAGATTGTTTTCTGCCCCATTTGTATGGATAGGGCAACCTATTTTTTAGCTCTTTTTCTACTCTTGCTAAATCCATTGGTTTATCTTAAATGGAATACATTTGAGTATCATTTTTTTTGCCTTACTGTACGTTGCTCAATTCTTTTTTCATAAGCTGTTCCTTGGAAAATTCGTTGAACAAAAATTCCGGGAGTATGTATTGTATTTGGTTCTAGTTCTCCTTCAGGAACCAACTCCTCTACTTCAGCAATAGTAATTTTTCCCGCCATTGCCATCATTGGGTTAAAGTTTCTTGCAGTTGCTTTAAACACCAAATTTCCTGCAGTATCTCCTTTCCAAGCTTTTACAATAGCAAAATCTGCCGTTAATGCACTTTCTAAGATGTGTGGTTTTCCATTAAAATCTCTTACTTCTTTTCCTTCAGCGATTTCGGTACCATAACCTGCGGGGGTAAAAAATGCTGGTATTCCAGCTCCACCAGCCCTACATCTTTCTGCTAACGAACCTTGAGGAATTAAGTCAACTTCCAGTTCTCCACTTAACATTTGTCTTTCAAACTCATCGTTCTC
>JAJCYN010000230.1 GCA_029262915.1 Flavobacteriales bacterium | reverse complement strand
ACCTGCAAAACAGGTTCGTAGATATGGATTTACAGCAAAACTGAAAATATCAGTTTTGTCAAATTTTGAATATTTAGCAATCTATGATTGCTCACAAAAAGTTAAAAAGGACGATTCAGTAACAAAATCAAGAATAAATATTTATCACTACAAAGAATATGAATCTGCTTTTGAGGAAATCAAAAAACAACTAAGCCACCAAGTAGTATACAACGGAGAATTTGATGAAACTTGGAAAGACATTGAAGAACAACTTAAACTATCAAGCGTTGATAGCCTTTTTCTTTCACAAATAAATGATTGGAGAATCATTCTCGGAAAAGAAATCTACTCGCACAAACCAACTATTTCAATTGAAGAGCTAAACGATAATGTGCAGTCGTACATAAATAGCATCATATTCTTGCGAGTTTGTGAGGATAGAAATTTAGAAACTTACAAAACACTTTTAAATTTTGTAGATAAAAATGATTTCGCTTCATTAATCAAAAAATTTAAAGAAGCAGACAAAAAATACAATGCAGGACTTTTTAATCATCCATTAACAAAGGAAATAATCTCAAATAATAGCTCCGAATTTTGGACTATAATTGAGCATTTGTACTTTCCTGAAAACAGTTATTCTTTTTCAGTATTCTCGTCAGACATTTTAGGAAATATCTATGAAATATTTTTGGGAGAGCAATTGACCATTGAAAATGCTGAGATTTTCTTAATAAAGAAACCTGAAAATATAGACCGAGATATTGTTACAACACCAACATTTATTATTCAAGATATTTTACGCCAAACAGTCGTAAAACATTGTGAAGGTAAAACGGACAAAGAAATTTTGAATTCTTCTTTTGCAGATATTGCTTGTGGTTCAGGTGCGTTTTTATTAGAAACTTACCAATTATTACAAGATACTTTAATCGATTATTATTTAGAAAACGATACTAAAAAGTTAATCCAAACATCCATTGAAACTTTCAAGCTTCCGTTTGAGATTAAAAAGACAATTTTAGAAAATTGCATCTACGGAATTGATAAAGATTATAATGCTGTTGAAGCTTGCAAGTTCGGCTTACTTCTTAAACTGCTTGAAAATGAGGATAATTCGACAATTTCAATACCAGCACTTCCTGACCTTAAAAACATTCACTTTGGAAACAGTTTAATTGACAGTTCCATAACACCTAAAAAGAATCAAGACGAAATCAATCCTTTTGATTTTGGAAAAACAAAATTTGATGTAATTGTAGGTAATCCACCATATTTGGCTACCGAACATATGAAGCAATTTACACCTTTAGAATTGCCTTTATATAAAAAACATTATTCATCATCTTACAAACAATTTGACAAATACTTGGGCGTTTCCCTGCGGGTCGGGCTTTCCGCTATATCTTTTTCCTGCAAAAAAGCAGAAAAAAGGATGCCGCTCCAATCCCTAACGCAAAATGCTGCATAAAAAATATTTATATGTTAAAACTATTTTCAACTAATTCAAAAAAATTAATAAAAGTCATAGATAAATCAGAAGCTGAATTAAACAATTTTCTTTCTGATAATTGGAATGACTTTTTCCCTCAATACACCTTCATTAAAAATGAATTTTCTATTGAAGGTAATGTTAGAAGTAGAGGCACATCTGGCAGAATTGATATTCTTGCTTTTAATCCAAAAACTAATAAGTTTATCGTTTTTGAACTCAAGAAAGAAAAAGACAAGAATATAAGAAATCAAGTAAGTGACTACAAAGATTACATTGAAGATAACTTTAGTCAAATCTATCTTATGTCTCTCCAAACATACAAAGCGGATTTACCAAAATTTGATCAAATTTCTCAAGAATCTATAGAAGTTGTAATGATTGCTAAAAGCTATTCAGCAACAGATATTGAAAGAGTGAAAAAAAGTAAGAGTAAAAATTTAACAACTCTCATTCGATACATTTGGTTTGAAAACGAACTACTTCTGATTGATTACATCAACAATGACCCTGATGACTTAATTGAAAAAGAAAATGCAGAAAAATTGAGGAAAATCAAAAATATAATAGACAACAAAAAGTCTTTATATGCAGATGTAGAAGCCTTTTTATATGGAAAAGAAGAGGCTCAAAGATTGTTCAAAATATTTTATGAATCATTAAATGCTTCAAATAAATCAACTTTGGAAGTTCAGGCAACTAAAATTAAAGTTGGCTTTGCAGAACAAACTTTTTCAATACAAGGCTATGCAGGAAAAACAGGGCGAAAATGTTTTCTATTGATTAACACAGATATAAATGAAGTAACTAATTTAGGGTCAATTGTAGATGATAGAATTCGACCAGGTAAAAAGAAAAAAGGAAGTATTGGAAATGAACGATATGAAGTTTTTATCACAACAGAAGAACAATTATTGAATCTTATTTCAATTATCGAACAAAACTCAAAACCTTAGATTATGTCAATAAAACAATTAGAAAATATGTGGGAGGAATTCTCAAATATCCCAATTAATTTAGATGATGAAATATTAAAAGATTTTTATCAGTGGGAAAAAGGAACTTACCGTTTTGATATTTGGCATTGGTTTGATGAAAAATTACCAAATGGGATAGCTGAATGGACTTTAGCTTAAAGCCAATTGCATCATTCATTTTAAAATGGGCTTTTAATGGGAATAAAGAACTAGACATTCTTGAACCAAGTTGTGGAGATGGAGTTTTCTTAGAAGAAATTCAAAAAGGAAATTATGAATATAATTCTGTTACAGGAATTGAATTTGATGAGATTGAAGCTGTAAAATCAAGAAAAATTGGGTTAGATAAATCTAAAATTATCAATTCTGATTTTCACGATTTCTGCATCAATACAAAACAGAAATTTGATTTAATAATTGGAAATCCTCCATACATTCGCTATCAATATTTCGATAAGGAACAACAAAAGTTTGCTTCAGATATTTTTGGAAAAGCAAACTTAAAATATTCTAAACTTACCAATGCTTGGGTTTCTTTTGTTGTGGGTTCTTCCTTACTCTTAAAAGAAGAAGGAAAGATTGGTTTCGTGCTTCCTGCTGAGATATTACAAGTTTCTTACGCACAACCTTTAAGAGAGTTTTTAGGTAAGTTCTACAACAAAATAAACATTGTCTCTTTTGAAAAGTTGGTATTCCCAGATATTCAACAAGAAGTTGTTTTATTGTTATGCGAGAAAAATAACACTAAAACGCATTTGATTGAACATTTAGAATTGCGAGATGCAGACGAACTTCAAAAATTAGATGTATCAAAACTAAAAAGTCCAAAGAAAAAGATTGATTTCAAATCAAATAAATGGACTTTTTATTTTCTTGACCAAAAAGAAATAGATTTTTTAGAACGACTTCAAACAAAAAAGATAATTCCCAAATTAGGAGATTACGCAAAAGTTGAAGTTGGAATTACTACGGGTTCAAATCCATTTTTTACTGTACCGCTTTCTACTGTACAATTTTACAATTTGGAGAAGTATGCAAGACCATTAGTAGGTAGAAGTGTACAAGTTCCAAGTGCGATTTTCACTGAAAAAGATTGGAAAAAAAACAGAGATTCAGAAGCAAGAACACACTTCTTATCTTTTCCGAAAATGAAAGATTTAAATGGTTCACTCGGAGCAAGGGATTATATCGCTTGGGGAGAAGAAACGGAAATAAATAAAGGTTATAAATGTAGAATCAGAGATGAATGGCAAATCGTTCCATCACAAAGAATTTCTGATGCTTTATTTATTCGCAGAAACAACAAATACCCAAAGTTAATAATCAATGAGGCAAAAGCATACACGACAGACACAATGCACCGAGTAACTGTAAAAGAAAATGCTGAAATAAAAGCGTTAACAGCAAGTTATTACAATTCACTTTCGTTTGCTTTCTCTGAAATTTGCGGAAGAAGTCACGGTGGTGGAGTTTTAGAACTAATGCCTAATGAAGTAGAAAGAATTCTTTTACCGTACAATGAGAACAACGCAGAATTATTGCCAGTAATCAATAAAATGATTAGAGAGAAAAAAGATATTTCTGAATTACTAAAAATCACGAATAAAAAAATATTGAAGGAAAATTTCGGACTGACTGATTCAGAAATTGAATTGGCAGATAACATTTGGAAGAAATTATCTAACAGAAGATTAAATAGAGGAAAAAAAGCCAACGCATAAAGCCATACACATTGCCAAGTTGCTCAAAAACCAACCGCACGAGCTAAACTTGTCAAAGAGTATGCCTTTGCCTACGCTCCACAGACAGAAAAAACGGTGGGTAACACTGTATATAGCCAATAGGGCGTTTAGTGGTTAATTAAAGTTTGGTGATTTTAACAAAGTCCGCCAAGACTAAAATTTATGATATTGAAAAGAAAATTAAATATAAAAATGTTTAGCTTGGCTAAGTGCAAAACTGAAAGTTTATCGCTTTCCACTGCCCTACTGTCCATATACTAACCGTTGGGAGAAATGACCCTCGCGGGTCGGTAATACCATATTTTGCTACGCAAAATAATTTGTATTCCCTCATTTCTCCCAATGGTCAAAGGATACCAAACTCGGTTAACCAATGTTGGAATTCCCGCCAACACAAGGCTAA
>JAJCYN010000229.1 GCA_029262915.1 Flavobacteriales bacterium | reverse complement strand
ATTGGCATACCAATCGCCCCCACCATTGTATTTTAATAAAGCTATTTGGTAGCTTGAAGTTTGAGAAATTAAAGGTGTTGAAAAAATAACCATCAATACGATTAAAAAGATTCCTTGACTCCGCTCGGAATGACAGTTTTTTATGTTTAAAAAGTTATTCATTCATTAAATTAAAAGTAGTACAAGCTACAATTCCTGCTGTTTCTGTTCTTAAACGACTTTCTCCTAAAGTTATTGGTTCAAACCCTTTATCGATAGCCAACTTCACTTCTTCTGTGCTAAAATCGCCTTCAGGACCTATCAAAATTAAGTTATTTTCTCCTTTTTGATAAACGGTTTTATAATGTTTTTGATTTTCATTATAGCAATGAGCAATGTATTTTTTGCCATTAAAAGGGTTATTTATAATATCATTAAAACTGCTAAGTTCATTTATATTAGGTAAACTTGCTTTTAAAGATTGCTTCATAGCTGAAACAGCTGTTTTAACTAACCGCTCTTGTTTGATTTTTTTTCGCTCTGAATGTTTGCAAAGCATTGGGATTATTTCATTAATTCCGATTTCGGTACATTTTTCTATAAACGATTCAGTTCTATCATTGTTTTTAGTTGGGGCAATTGCAATATGAAGTTTTGGTTTTATATTGCTTTCTTTTGTGATGTTTGTGATACGAACTTCACACTTTTTTGGATTATCATTAATGATGATAGCCTCAAAAAAACTTCCTTTTCCATCCACTAATACAATAATATTATTTTCTTTTAATCGTAGTACGCGAATAGCGTGTTTCGATTCACTTTCATTTATAGTGTAGGTTTTTTCGTTGGTAATGTCTGGGGTGTAAAATATATTCATAATAGAATTAATATAGCAAAAATAGAAATAAAAAAAGGAGTTGAAACTCAACTCCTTTTTTAAACTATTAATTTAAAATTGTTAATGAATATCCATATCAAAAGGCATACGTGCTACAACGCCAGTATGGTTTCTTATGGATTGCATTTTTTGGTAATACTTATAGTTTTCACCCAAACTGTTTTTCACCATTCTCGCTTCAATATCACCTGATAATTCTTTTAGTAATTGTTCAAAAGGATCTTGTCTTTTAGGGTAATTATCCAATTTATAGTTTTTTAATTTAGCTAAATCTTTGGCTATGTCAATAGCTTTGTTTAGCCCACCAATTTCGTCCACTAACCCTATTTCTAAAGCATCTAAACCAACCCAAACTCTACCTTGTCCAATAGAATCAATTTCTTCTTTAGTCATGTCCCTTCCTTTAGCAACTTTAGTAATAAAATCATTATAAATTTTTTCTACTCCTAATTGAATAATGTCTTTTTCTTCAGCAGTTAGTGGTCTAAAAATGGTCATAATATCGCCATGTTCATTTGTTTTAACACCATCAAATGTAATTCCCATTTTATTGTTAAAAAATCCTTGCATATTTGGAATTACTCCAAAAACTCCAATTGAACCTGTTATGGTTTTTTCGCTGGCAACAATTTTATCTGCGGCACAAGCAATGTAGTAACCGCCAGAAGCAGCTACATCTCCCATAGAAACAACAACTGGTTTTGCTTTTTTAGCCAATACAACCTCTCTCCACATTACATCAGATGCTAAAGCACTTCCTCCAGGAGAATTAACTCTTAACACGATTGCTTTTACGTCATCATCTAATCTTGCTGTTCTAATGGCTGTAGAAATAGTTTCAGAACCCATATCCTCTTTTGTGCTTTTCCCACTAACAATATTTCCACTTGCATAAATTACTGCAATTTTATTTTCAGATGAATTTTTCTTAGCACCCTTTAGTTTTGCGTTAGCATATTTCCCTAAACTCACATATTGAATTTCATCATCTTCATCAATCTTAAATTTTTTGCCTAATTCAGCTAATAATTCATCCTTGTACATCAATCCATCTACAAAATTGTATTTTTTCGCATCTTTTGCATCTTGTATTTTTAGTTGATCTGCTAATTTATTGATTTTATCAATTTTAATATTTCTACTTCCAGATACTTGGTTAAGCATACTTCCCCACATTGTATTTAGAATTTTCTGCATTTGCTCTCTGTTAGAGTCGCTCATCTTTTCTAACATAAATGGCTCAACCGCACTTTTAAATTTACCGTGACGAATAATTTGAACATCAATTTCTAATTTTTCTAACATATTTTTGAAAAACATTAGTTGGTTAGCTAAACCTCTAAGTTCCATAATTCCCGCAGGATTCAAGTAAACTTTATCAGCAACAGAAGCTAAATAGTATGTTTTTTGAGTATAAATTTCTGAGTAACTAATAATCCATTTTTTAGATTTTTTGAAATCATTTAATGCGTTTCTGATTTCCTCAACAGTTGCCATTCCTGTATTTATAGACGTCAAATCGAGGTAAATACCTTTTATTCTATCATCATTTTTAGCTTTTTCAACAGTTGAAAGAATTTGATCTAATCCTAAATTATTCGATGCTTCAAAAGTGTTGAAATTGAAATTTTCTAAAGGATTGTCAGATGTTCTATCTTGTATAGCAGTATTTAATTTAATATGTAATACAGAGTTGTTTTCTACTTTAGTTACTTTTTTACTATCATCAGATACAGATGACATAACACCTCCTAACATTGCAAAGAAGATAACCATTGATAAGATACTGGCTAGCATAATAGTGATAAAAGTCCCTATCATGCTTGCAAACATAAATTTAAAAAATTGTTTCATTTTGAATAAGATTAAGTTGTTTTACTTTTGTAAAAGTAGAATTAGTGTTGAACACATTATTTAATAAATACACCAATGGTTACAGAAATTGATAAACGGAATAATAGAGTAGTTTTATCTTTAGGAGGTAATGTGGGGGATGTTAAACAGACTTTTAGTAACTCAATTAAACAGTTGAAAAAAAACTTAGGGGAGTTAATTATGGGTTCTTCTATATATAGAACAAAAGCTTGGGGAGTTGAAATTCAACCAGATTTTTTAAATCAAGTAATTGTTATGGATACTTGTTTAACTCCAGAAGAGGTATTGAAAATATGTTTGGAAGTTGAGTTAGAGAGAGGAAGGGTTAGAAAAAAGAAAGAAAAATGGCAAGAAAGGGTTATCGATATTGATGTACTTTTTTATGAAGATAAAATTATCGATTCTATTGATTTAGTTGTTCCGCACCCATACATTCAGGATCGAAATTTTGTACTTTTTCCATTAGCTGAAATAATTCCTGATTTTAGGCACCCAATATTAAGGAGAACAGTACTAGAACTTAAAAATAAATGCAAAGATAAGTTGCAAGTAATCAGAGTTTTAGATTAAAAATTTTAGATAATGTTAAATAGTTTTTTAAATATAAAAACTATTGACTATCATTGCAGTTGAAAAAGTTAACTAAAAAATAGATTTTTAAAAGCATAACCTTATAAAGATGAAAAATCGAAATTCAAAATTATTAACATTAGTTGTTGTCGCATCTACTGTATTAATGGCGTGTAACCCATTAGCCAAAATGATAAAAAGACAAGGAGAAGTAAATTATGAACTTACTCCAAATCCAGTTGAAATGCATGGAGATACGATTGCAGTTACATTTTCAGGAAGTTTTCCTGCAAAATATTTTAACAAGAAAGTCTCTGCGACTGTTACTCCAGTATTAGTTTATGGAGATAATTCTGAATCATTTGATCCTTTAAAACTAAAAGGTGAAGTTTCTGAAGCAGAAGGAACAACTATTAAGTATGAATCAGGAGGAAGTTTTTCTCATTCAGCGAAAATTCCTTACAAAGAAGGAATGGAAGTTGCTACTGTAGAATTAAGAGTAACTGGAGAGTACAAAGGAAAAACGAAAGATTTAGATCCTAGAAAAGTCGGTGATGGAACAATCATTACTCCTAAGTTAGTGATGTCTTCTGATAAAGCTATTGCTGCTGCTGATAAGTTTGTGAAATTCACATTAGAAGATAACAATGTGGAAATTCATTACTTAGTGAGTAACTCTACAGTTAGAGGTAGTGAAATGTCTGATAGTGATATAAAGGAGTTAAAAGCTAAATTTAAAGGATGGAAAGAAGATGTGAAGATGGAGTTTAACGGTTTATCTATTAGTGCTTATGCTTCTCCAGAGGGTGAGTTAAGTAAGAATGAGAATTTAGCTAATGAAAGAGCTGCTTCTGCTGCTAAAGCAATCGAGTCGATCTTAAAAAGGGCTAAAATTGAAATTCCTGAAGGATTTTCTACTGCCAATGGAAAAGGTGAAGATTGGACAGGATTTAAATCTATGATGCAAGCATCTGATATTAAAGATAAAGAATTAATCATTAGAGTTTTAGAGACATACAAAGATGGAGCTAAAAGAGAGGAAGAAATTAAAAATTTAGCTGCCACTTATACACAAGTTCAAAAAAAGGTACTTCCTCAATTAAGAAGATCTCAATGTAATTTAATAATGAAACATCATAACTTAACTGATGATGAAATTAAAGCGTTAGTTGACACTAAAATTGATTCTTTAGATGTAGAGCAAATGTTGTATGCAGCTACGTTGTATGATGATGTTGCTAAAAAGGAATCTATTTACAAAAGTGTTTCTTCTATCCATTCAGGTGATTGGAGAGGACCTAACAATGTTGGATTCATTTATGTTTCTCAAAACAAACTAAGTGATGCTAAGGCAGAATTTGAAAAAGCAAATGGACTTTCTGCTAATAACCCTATTATTCAAAATAACTTAGGTGTTATCGAAAGGTTAAATGGAAACTTAGATGCAGCTATGGAGTATTATAACAACGCTTCTGGTGCAGGTGGAGAAGTTGCACAAAACAACGGAATCATCAACATTATAAAAGGTGATTATGCTTCTGCCACTTCTAACTACTCTGGTGTTAATTCATTTAACTCAGCGTTAGCACAACTATTAAATGGAAATAATTCAATAGGTGCTGTTGTTGATGGATCTGATGATAAAGACGAAGCATTATCTTATTACTTAAAAGCAATTGCTGGAGCAAGAAGTGGAGATAATGATATGATGATTAATAATTTAAAAACGGCAACTTCTAAAGATGCTGCTTTAAAAGCTAAAGCTAAAGGAGATGCTGAGTTTATTAAATCTAGAGATAACGCTGATTTTCAATCGGCAGTTAACTAAGAAAATAAAACGTTGATAAAAAAGGCTCTCGATTTTTTTCGAGAGCCTTTTTTTTATAGCTTTGGAAAAATATTTAACTATTAATCAAAAGAATATTGTTATGAAAAAATTATTATATGTTGTAATTATTATGGGAGGAAGTATTGTTTTTACCTCTTGTGGTTCTGATGAGTGTGTTTGTGATAGTGGTATTACTATTACTGAAGATGATGCTGAAGATGCAGGTGCTACTTTAAGTGAGGCTTGTAGCTTAGCAGAAATTGGCGGTGCTAGTTGTGCAATCGAATAGTTGGTAATTTAACTGACTTCATTTATTAAAAAACGATGTTAAGCACAGTTTTTTTTGAATCTTGTAAAAAAGATTATATCTTGCAGGCTTAAAATTATTAATTAAAAAACAATTGTTATGAAAAAAGTATTATTTTTTGCTGTTATCTTAGGTGGATTAGCATTTACGTCTTGTAGTAAAGATGCATGTGAATGTACAGTACTAGGAACAACAACAACTACTGATGACGTATCTAAATCTGAATGTGAAGATGCTGATGCAGC
>JAJCYN010000228.1 GCA_029262915.1 Flavobacteriales bacterium | reverse complement strand
TTAACCTATGATTATAAAAATGGAATTTACATTATTGGTGAACGAAAAACAGAAGGACTACGAATGACTAAAGTAATTCAGCTACAACACCGTTCAGTAGAAACAGTTAATGAGAATATTCCTGCAGATATTAAACAAGATGTTGATGTAAAAGAATTTTTGGATTTAAACAGTTTAATATTAAGTGGTTCTGAACCTCGAATAGAGGAGATAGAACTGTTTATTAAAAAGATTGATAAAATAGTTCCAGTTATATTAATAGAAGTAATGATAGTTGATTATACAAATAGTAGGACTAATAGTGTAGGGATAGAAGCGGGGTTAGGAACAGAACCTGCTACAACTGGCGGGACAGTTTTTCCTGAACCCAATGTAACATTGAGTAGCAGCTCTATTAATAATTTAATAGAAAGTTTTAATGGATATGGCATTTTAAATTTAGGAAAGGTTACACCCAATTTTTACTTGAATGTTAAAGCATTAGAAACACAAGGAATATTAAGAGTAAAATCAACGCCCAAATTGGCAACATTAAATGGACATGAGGCAACTATGACTATCGGAAATACAGAGTATTATGTTCAAGAAACATTTAATACCGTATCTAATACAAGTACACAAACAACGAATACCCGTACTTTTCAGTCTGTTACTGCAGATTTATCTGTAACCATTAAGCCATTTGTATCTGGAGATGATCAAATTACCTTAGAAATTGCAGTAGCACAATCTGATTTTACTGCAAGAATAGAGCCTGGAGCTCCTCCAGGAAATATTTCCAGAAATTTTACTTCATTAATTAGAGTAAAGGATCAAGAAATGGTGTTATTAGGTGGGTTAGAAGAAAAATCGATTAGTGAATCGGGTAGAGGTGTTCCTTTTTTGTCGCGTATCCCCATTATCAAATGGTTTTTTAGTAGTAGAAGTAAAGAAAAATCTAAAAGTAAACTCAACATATTTATTAAACCAACAGTAATTTATTAAGTGCTCAATTTTTTAGATAAATATAAATTTATAAAAGGGCAAGCTGCTTTTGGTGTTGAACTCGTTTTTAGCACAAAAGAAAGTTACACTTTAATAGCTTTAGAGCTCGCATCAAATAAAGAAGGTATTGAAGTGAGCAGAAGATTTTTGGATACTTCATTAGAAGAAATAAAAAAAGAGAATATAAAAAAGTTACCCATCTATTTTTCGGTTGGAGGGAAAGGAGTTATTCATAAAAAAGTAAAGACAGATGATAATATAAAACATCAAGAATTGCTCAATCAAGTGTTACCAAATGCTTCTATCAATGATTTTTATCTACAAAAATCGAAATTAGAAGAATTTGAGTGCTGGGTTTCTGTAATAAGAAAAGATGTATTGGATAAGTTGATTAAGAAAATAGAAGATTTAGGTCTTTTTGGAGTACAAATTTATTTAGGCCCTTTTGTGTTAGAAAATACCATTCCGCTATTAGATAAAATCACTTTATTAACCACATCACACGAGCTGTTAATTGAAAATAACATGATTATCCAATTGGATAGTTTAGGAAGTGTTTCCAATGGAGAAGAGTATAACCTTGAAGGAGAAATTATTAATTCTCATGAGCTAATTGCTTTTGGAACAGCTTTAAGTCATTTTATTCCTCCAAATGGTTTAACTTCTATAGAAGCATCAGAAGTTTTTGAAATTCAACAAGAATATTATTATAAAAATAAATACGTAACAGTTGGTTTTGCAATGTTGGTCTTATTTTTTGTAATAACCATTATTAATATGCTGATTGGAAATAGCTATCAAGACACCAATAATGAATTGCAATATCAGGTAAACAGTAAAAAACAATATGTAGATGAATTGGCAATACTTAGAGAGGAATTCAATATAAAAGAACAATTCGTACAAAACAGTGGGGTAACACAAGCTTCTAAAATATCATTTTATGCTGATCAAATTGCGTTAAGTGTCCCCGAAAGCATTCAATTAAACCAACTGTTTATTAACCCTTTAACCAAAAGAATCAATAAAGCAGAAGACATTCATTTTAAATATAATAAAATAAAAATTTCTGGAACAGTTGCTAAAAGTATAGCACTAAATAATTGGGTAAAACAATTAAAAAAATACGAATGGACAGATGATATTAACATCATATCATTTGTTCAAGATAATTTACAACATGCTGGAGAATTTGAATTAGAAATCTACATTAATTGAAGCGAAAAATTACATATAAACAGCGTTTATTTTACGTACTAATTACTGGTGGGTTATTTATATTGGTGTTATATAATATCGCCATATCAGATACCATTGTCCTAATAGTTGAAAACAATGAATTAGAAACACAGATATTAAATAACCGAAATGCACCTTCACAAGTAGAATTGATTAAACAAAAACTAAATAAAATAAAGCAAGTAATTGGTAACGATAATTACGAAGAGACAGATATTCATCAAATGTTATTACAATTAATAACGGATAAGGTTCAGAAAAACAACTTAATATTAAAAGATTTTCCTCAACCTTATGTTATTTCTGATAAAGGTTATGTCACAAAAACCGTAAAAGCTACCATAGAAGGAGACTTTACCCATTTATTAAAACTCGTTTACTTTTTAGAACATAACTACAAAGGTGGAAAAGTTGTGGCTGTCGATTTTAAAACAACGAAGGAACTTAGAACAAGAAAAAGAAAACTCAATACAATTATTTATTTACAAAATGTTAAAGCTGAAAATCATGAAGAAAATAGCTAAATACACTTCTATATTCGTATTAATTTCAACGTTATTTATTGCGTGTGATGATTTCATAGAAGAAGATATTGATAACGATACCATTACTTTATTAGCTCCTGCTAATAATCTAATTACCATACAGTTAACCCATACTTTTTGGTGGGATTGGTTAGAAGGAGCTGAACTGTATAATATGCAATTGGTAGAAGGGTCTTTTTCATCAGTAACTACATTTTTATTAGATACAACTATTAGTAATAATAAATTTGATTTCACACTTTACCCTGGTTCTTTTCAATGGAGGGTAAGGGGTGAAAATAATGGAAGTGAAACGAGTTATTCTACGTTTAGTTTTACCATTGATAGTACATTAGATATTACTAGCTTACAAGTTGTTTTATCTTCTCCTGCAGATAATTTTATTACCAATAATGATAACATCACATTGATCTGGAATTCTCTATTAAATGCGGATGATTATTTAATTGAAGTTCATCAAAATACGTGGGCAGGAAGTGTTGTGTTTGGCCCACAAATTGCGACATCAACAACTTTAACAACAACATTACCTGAAGGAACTCTTGTTTGGGGAGTACAAGCAAGAAATGCTACTTCGGCTACTTCTACAACATTCTCCACTCGAACGATAACTATTGATACAACAGCACCTAATGCTGTTTCTTTAGTATTACCTGTTGATAATGCTACCCTTAGCAATGTATTTAATACTTATTCCTGGACACAAGGAACAAATACTGGAACAGCTTTAACCGAGGATATTTATTTTTATTCAGATCCTGCAGCTACAATATTGGTGAAAACGGTACAAGCTGTCGGAACATCTCATCAAGATTCTTTGGGTATCGGAACCTATTATTGGGCAGTTCAATCTACTGAT
>JAJCYN010000227.1 GCA_029262915.1 Flavobacteriales bacterium | reverse complement strand
TTAATTGAATATTCTTTGTTATTGGCTGTTATAATGTGTGCAGCAGAAATAATTTTAGGATTTACTGTGCTTTTCGGAACCAAAATAAAATTCGCAGTATTTTCTTTACTAGGATTAACAATACTATTTTTTTTCCTAACACTTCACACAGCAACTTGTGATCCTTTTGCAAATTATGGTGAAGTAACTACAGTTGAAATTGGTTCTCCAGAGCATACTCGTTTTGTGAGTAGAATGAAAGACAATTCAAAAATTACCATTAATAAAGAAGAAGGAAGTGAAGTAGTTTTTAGAGAAGAAATGCCAGTACAATGCGTAACAGATTGTGGATGTTTTGGTGATGCAATGAAAGGTTCGTTAGGCAGAAGTCTTACGCCATGGGAATCGTGGACTAAAGATTTGATTTTAATGATTTTCATTATTCCCATTTTCTTATCGAGAAATAAAATAAAAATTAACACAACGAGGATAGATGTAATAATAGGAGGAGCTTCATTGGTTTTTGTAGTATTTCTTTCTTGGGTTTTTGACTGGTATTTTCCTGTCATCTTTTTTACAGTTGGATATTTTGGTTACTATGGCACTAAACGTTTGCTTTATAATACAGTAATGAGGTGGATACCTATATTATTGATTTCATTAATCACCTTAGTGTTTATTTATTACACGATTAACCATTTACCCGTAAGAGATTATAGAGCTTATGCAGTGGGTAAAAGTATTCCAGAGCAAATGGTATTGCCAGAGGGAGCAGTTCCAGATGTTTTTGAGAATATATTTTATTATAAGAATAAGACGACCGGAGTGGTTGAGGAGTTTACAGAAGCAACTTACCCTTGGGATGATGATAATTATGAGTTTTCTGATAGAGAAACCAAGTTAATTTCAGCTGGAGATAAGCCTGCAATTACTGATTTTACTATTACTTCAGATGATGGAAATGATTATTCAGCTGATTATTTTAATGAGCCTGGTTATATTTTCATGTTGGTTGCCTATGATATTACTAAGACAGATGAGGCTTCATTGAAAAAGATTAATACTTTTGTTGACCAATGTAATGCAGATGGGAGTTATTTTATTGGGTTAACAGCTTCATTGTATGATGATGTAGAAGACTTTAGACATAAAAATCAAGCAATGTTCGATTTCTTTACTTGTGATGCGATTACATTAAAAACAATAATTAGAGCAAATCCAGGTGTTGTTTTAATGAAACAAGGAAATATCTTAGGTAAGTGGAATGCAAATGATTTACCAGATTATGAAGAGATTAAAAAGAACTATTTAAAGTAAGATATAAATTTGATTCAATTTATTACAAAAAGAATAATGTACGGTTTTTTAGTCCTTGCTGGAGTAATAACTGTTGTATTTTTACTTTTTAATGTGTTGCCTGGAGATCCAGCTAGAATGTTAATGGGACAGCGGGCAGATGCAGAATCTTTAAAAATTATTCAAAAAGATTTAGGGCTAGATCAACCTTTATCTAAACAGTTTGTAATGTATTTAAATGATTTGTCTCCAATTTCAGCTCATAATACAGATGCAGATCATTACTTGTACTTAGATAATGAAAAATATGATTATTCAGAGTTGTTTAAATATGGAAGTTCTGGTATTGTTGTTGTTAAATATCCATACTTAAGAAGATCATATACTACAAAACGAAAAGTCTCCGAAACGTTAATGGATTACATGCTAGAAACGGCAGTACTGGCTCTTGCATCAATTATTATTGCGGCATTTATGGGGGTATTGTTTGGGGTAATATCAGCATTAAGGAAAGACACTTGGATGGACAGATTTTTATTGTTTTTGTCTGTGCTTGGTATGTCTGTTCCTTCCTTTTATTCAGCCATTATATTTTCTTGGTTTTTTGGTTATGTAATATCTGATTTAACAGGGCTTAATATGACAGGGAGTTTATTCGAGTATGATGACTTAGGAAATGGAGAAATGGTTCGTTTAGATAACCTAATTCTTCCAGCATTAACATTGGGCATTAGACCAATATCTGCAATAATGCAGTTAACTAGGAGTTCGATGTTGGATGTATTGTCGCAAGATTATATTAGAACAGCTAGTGCTAAAGGTTTAAAATTTAAGACTGTGATTATAAAACATGCACTTAAAAATGCACTTAACCCTGTAGTTACTGCTATTTCAGGAATGTTTGCTAGTTTGTTAGCAGGTGCTTTATTTGTAGAATGGATTTTTGGGTGGAAAGGAATAGGATGGGTACTGTTTGATGCTTTGACTAAATTTGATTTACCTATAGTTATGGGAGGAGTATTAGTAACCGCTACAATATTTGTTCTTATAAACATACTAGTAGATATAACCTATGGTATGCTTGATCCAAGAGTAAGAGTTAAATGAAAATTTATGAGAAAAAACATAGTTGCAGGTAACTGGAAAATGAATAACTCTCATTCAGAAGCTGTCCAGTTAGTAGGTAGTATTGTTAATTCTATATATGACGATGCAGTTCAACTAATTGTAATTCCGCCTTCTATTTATGCTTCAGAAATTGCAAAAATAACTTCTTTGAGCCAAATTGAAGTGGGGGTGCAAAATTCCTCTCAATACGAATCTGGAGCCTATACTGGAGAACTATCATCTTCAATGATAAAATCTATTGGAGTTCAGTATGTACTTGTTGGGCATTCAGAACGAAGAGAATATTTTGATGAGCAGAATGTGACATTAGCATTAAAAGTTAATCAGCTATTAAATGATGGTTTAACTCCAATTTATTGTTGTGGAGAAATATTGGAAGAAAGAGAAAAAAAAAACCATTTTAATATCATTAAAAACCAATTAGAAGAAGGTTTATTCCATTTAAATGATAATCAAATTCAAAGCTGTATAATTGCTTACGAACCTGTTTGGGCAATTGGAACAGGAGTTACAGCTAGTTCTAATCAAGCACAAGAAATACACCATTTTATTAGGGGGTTATTAGTTGATAAATATGGAGTAGCTATAGCAGAGTCTATTTCCATTTTATACGGAGGTAGCTGTAAACCAAGTAATGCCACAGAATTATTTGCGAATCCCGATGTTGATGGAGGACTGATAGGAGGAGCTTCTCTAAGTGCTGAGGATTTTATTGCAATAGCGAATTCGTTTAGCTAGCTTAATTTTGTGGAATTCATCCACAAAAACATCTTAATAACAAATTTTTTGTTGAATAACAATTTACTAACGATTTCGTTTTAAAGTGGAAGAAGTATTATTTTGTTTTG
>JAJCYN010000226.1 GCA_029262915.1 Flavobacteriales bacterium | reverse complement strand
TTTTTTATCTCCTTTTTGCCATAATGTTGTACGATAATATTTATTTGGCATTTTCAATGCCCAAACTTTCACATTTCCTTTTGCATTTTCAGGTTCTCCATTCAAATTAGTAGTCGAAAAATCAAACGTATCTATGCCGCTTTTATTTACTTTATCAGGTATGCTTATATTTATGTTTAACGCTTTGTAGCCAACAGAAACATACGCTGTAGAACTATGTGTTTCTCCGTTAATATCAACCACATCTGCATAAATAGTGTAAGAATAAGTAGGTGAGAATTTTTTATTCACTGATTTATCTGGTTTTGCAATAAAATCAATTTTATATTCTCCATTGTCATCGGTAATTGTGGTTCCGTTTTTAATTTCCATTTGAGCGGATTGAGGCCAATATCCCCAATAATAAAAGCACCAGTAAGGAAAAGATGCATTTCTTACTACTCTATAATTTACCTCAGCTTCATCCAATGCAGCTCCCGAATATGTTTTTGCAGTACCAACAACATTTACTTTTTCCTCTAATTTGTAAGTTCCTGTTATTGGTTCAAACTTTACTTCAAATTTCGGGCGTTTATATTCTTCTACGGAAAAATATTTTGACCCATGGCCATCTGCAATGTACATCTGACCATTCAACCCATTATTGGGAGCAATAAAAGAACCACTAAATGTTCCATATTCATTGGTAGTTAATTTAAGGTTCGCTACTTTTTGATGATTTACATCGTAAAATGTAACGGTTGACCTAAAATTTGATTTAATTTTATTGTTGTTATCGTTATCCGATTCTAAAACAATTCCCTTAAAATAAACGGTTTGTCCAGGTCGGTAAATTGCTCTATCTGTAAAAAACACTGTTTTAGTGTATTTTATATCCTCTCTTTCATGATATTTATACTGATAATATGAATCTTGAGTATTTAATCGATCCTCTTTATAAGAAAAATCTGCATAGAAATTTCGATATTCTGATGATGGAGTAACTTTAAAGGAGCCATTGGCATCAGTAGTTTTTGTTCCGAGGGATTTCCATTCGTATTTACGAAATGTATAATTGTATTTTTCGTAATATAATTTTGCTTTTACTCCTTTTAAAGGGTTTCCTTTTTCTCTATCCATCACAAAAAATTCAACTTCTTCTTTATCGTTTCTCCTAGTTAAATAACTTAGGTTTGAAATCCAAAATGGAGTTATTGCAACTGCCTGGTCTTTATAAATAAATTCTTTTGATGAAGCTGTTAAAAGCACATAGAAACCAAGCGGTAATTCATCTATTTTAATCTCTCCAGAATGTTCTTGAAAATCTCCTTCGTTTCGTAAATCAAGGTTCCATTCCTTAATTGATTTACTACCCATTATATTTTTAAATCTTGCCTCTTGATCAAGGTCTCTATTCCATTTTTTATAATTATCAAAATCTATTTTAACTATTTTAAAATGAACATTAGATAAGTTTTTGAAGGTTAAATTTGCTTTAAAACTGGTATTAGAAACATTTACTTTTTCAACCATCACATTTAAATGCTTCGCCTTTATTTGGTTCTCTAAAAACCTGCATCTATCAGCACCATAAGTATCAGGAAAATTGTTAATGGCATTCAAACACATTTTAACCGCCTTTTTTAACTCCCATTTATTGTCTTCTGATTCTAATGGTTTATAAGTATTCCCTCTCTTTTGGTGCATTAATGCTAATTCATAAATTATTTCGGTTGATGATGGGTGCTCTTTAAATTGAGCGTAAAGTAAACTCAATGCTTTATAATATAATGTATCAGCATTTTCGAAAATTGCATTATTTTTTACAAATTTCAATCGTTTTAATTCTACATCAATTAATGCTGTCAGATTGGTATCTTTAAGGTGATTATTGGTTAAGTTTTGAAGTGTTTGTATGGCATAATACTTTAAGGAATTCTTATCTTTAGTTGTGATTTCAATTTTAGCAAACTGTTCATAAGAACTTAAATAGTTGGCACTATCTAGCACAAACTCATATACTGGTTTAGTGATACTTGGTTCTTCATTAATAAAAAAATCAGTAGCTCTATGGGCTAAAAAATCATATAAAAATGGTCGATAATAACGTGCATTATCTTCAAAAATTATTTCATTAAATGTTTCAATTGGAGTCCTTTTTAAACTATCTATATTTTGAATAGAAAGTAAGTAATGCTTTGTGCTTTCTTCTGTAATTTTCTTTAAATTCCAGGTAGTAATGTCTTTATTATCAAAATTGATTGTTTCTGTTCGATTGTGAAATTTCCACCTATTTTGCTGATAATACCTCCAATATGATTCTCCAATTATCGAATGTAAAAAAGGATTTAATGGATAAGGTGCGTTTTCTGCTTCAAATTTTAATTCATCTAATGTTTTTACGAAAGCATTTTCTTCAATATAAGATTGCAGTTTTGCTTTTATGATTAATGCTTTTATAATTTGTTCATGATTCTTTTCATCTTTTGCTTTTTTATAAATAATCTTAACTTCTATCAGGGCAGATTTTGTTAACCCATTTTGTTCTAAGGAATCTACTTTGGTCCATTCTTTTTTATACATTTCACCTTTAGCATAAATTAATAATGGTTGATTACCAAATTTATTTTCTGAAATATTTGTTGAAGAACAACTATATAGAATAAAACTTCCTATAAAAAATATTAAGCCATTAATAACCGAATTTCTTGTTTTCATTTTAATATTATTAGATGAGTTACAAACTTTTTAATGTATAGATGTAACTTCATATAAAATTGCATAAAATTTTTCATAAAAAAAACATCCGCTATAAACGGATGTTTTTTTAAAACTATTTTTGAGTTTATTATTTTAAAATAAAATTAATAGGCAAGTTAAAAGAAACCGTTACAGCCTTACCTCTTTGCTTTCCTGGTTTCCATTTAGGCATAGCTTTTACCACTCTAAGAGCTTCTTTATCCAATAAATCGTGAACTCCTCTAATGATTTTTACATCTCTAATTTTACCATCCTTACCTACTACAAAATTTACGTAAACTTTACCAGAAATACCATTAGCTTTTGCCGCAGGCGGAAATTTCGTGTTTTTTCCTAAAAACTCCATCATTTTTTTTACACCTCCAGGAAATTCTGGCATATTCTCAACAATGGTAAAGACTTCTTCTTCAACTACTTCTTCTTCAACTTCAAATACCTCAACCACCTCATCAACATCAATTTCGGTATCAATTTCAATATCTTCAACCTCTATATCATCTTCTACAATTTCAATAATTTCAGGTGCGGCCGGAGGAGGTGGTGGTGGTGGTGGTGGTGTATTTTGTTCTGTAATAGGAATAATATCTTCTTCTTCTTCTTCAGCAATTAACTGACCTAATTGGCTTGCTTGGACATCATAAAACTTCCAATTTACCATAGAGTAAACAATAAATAAAGATAACACTAACCCTGCAAGAGTAAATGTTCCTCTTAATTTTTCTAAATCTGCTTTTGGGTTCTTTTTTGGTTCCATAATTTTAGTTTTCAATTTATAAAATTAATAAAATTTTAGCAGTAATTTATTTTATTTTAACCCATCTATTGATCGGCAAAAATTTAACAATTAACGGATACATTAAAACACCTATAATTGCTCCAATCATATTGGCTATAAAATCGTACCAATTACCGCTTCTGTTTATAAAGATGTAATCTTGGAGAAATTCCATAAATCCACCATAAAAAACACTGAATAAAATTACAGCCAATCCTACTTTAAAACGATTTTTCTGCTGTAAATATTGCTTATTAAAAGCAATCAATAAACACATTGAGAGTATCGCATAAATTACTGAATGAACCAATTTATCAAATTGCCAAACTGGTATTTTTGGAAGAGATTGTCCAGGATATCCACTTAGCACTAGTATAACAAGTGCCCAAATTATCGCTGGAAAATATGATTTCAATAATAGTAAAGATTATCCTATTAACTCACCGTATTGTTCTGCCGAAAGTAAATCATCTAATTCTTCTGGATTAGACACTTTAACTTTTATCATCCATCCTACTCCATAAGCATCTCCATTTACAGATTCTGGTGAAGATTCAATCGCTTCATTAAATTCAATTACCTCACCTGAAACTGGCATAAATAAATCAGAAACTGTTTTTACCGCTTCTACTGTTCCAAAAACTTCTTCTCGGGCTAAAGTTTCTCCCTCAGTTTCTACTTCAATATAAACAATATCGCCCAATTCTCCTTGAGCAAAATCAGTTATACCAATTGTTACAGTATCACCATCAATTTTAATCCATTCGTGATCTTTTGTATATTTTAAATCTGCTGGAATATTCATTTTTAATTTTTTATTGATTACTTAATAATTTTAATTCTGCTAATTTATAATTTTTAATTCACTATTGTGTTAATGTAAATCTTAAACTAATCCCCGCATTTGTGTTTGATGTAGGAAATGTAGTTGAAATAAATGGTGTGGTTGAAACATAATCATAAAAAGCTCTAACATTAAGCTTTGCACTTACCCTATAATCGGCAGTAAATTTAATTGACAAAACACGTTGCCCACCTGTCAATTGATTCACTTCCTCAACAATCCTTCTTACAATGGTATTATTGTTTCGAATCCCAACATCAATTCTTGTGTCAATATCGCTTCTTATCATTCTAGATTTTACAAATGGCATTCTAACTTGTCTAAATTTATATCCTGTACCAACTGACCATTCGCTTCCTTTAACTTCTGTTATTTGATTATTTGACAAGCTTAGTGATACATTTCTATCTTGTTTGTACTCTACTCTTAACAGCATATTATTATTTAATGTCATATCTGCTCCCAACAGTGGTGAAAATTGTTCAGAAATAGATACTGTTGAGATCTGTAATTCTGAAATAAAATTCCCATTAATATCCCTGGCTATGGGATTTGCACTTTCTTCATCAAACAATAAATTAGTTGTAAACGAACTGTAATTTAAGGTTGATTTATAAGAATGGGTTAATGTGAATTTTTTAAATATTCTATTAACGAACGCAATTTTACTCAACCCATCGTAAGTAGTTCTCCAATTGGGTAATGGAATAAAAGAAGTAAAATTCTTTAAAGACACATCTTTACCACTTTTACCAGAATATCCAGCAATAAATGCAGGGATTAAAACTTCTTGTGAGGTTCCATTATAACCATCACTAAAACCATTATTATTAACTCCGAAAGAATTGGGGTTATCAGCTCCCAATCGTTGCGAAATAGCAGCCCGATCTTTTAAAAAATTATCAAATACCTCAGAAGACCTATCCAAGTCATCATCTCCAATAAATGCAGTATTAAATGACAAAAATGACATACTAAAATTTCCTGTTTCCACTGGAGAAACAAAGAAGTAATTACCTCTTAATTCTCCATCTAATGTATCTATAAAACCATTATCTACACTAAAAAATTGTTGTGTTAAACTGGTTGAATAATTTCGTGTAGCAGTTAATTGAATTCTAAATGATCTAATTGGGCGAATGGTTGCCCTAATGTTATAGTTTTCTGAAAATGTAGTGTTATAGTTATACATTAGAGCAGCTGAATCAATTAACCACCCTCTTTCCAATGCTTTTACTGCGTAATCATCTTCTTGTATTCCAGAAACAAAATTGAAGCCAGGAGCATCAAACCCTGGATTATACCCTAATATTTCTGTTTCCTGACCATATCCAGGCAACAATGTTCCTCGGTTCCGAGTATAAGTTCCTGAAATATTTTTAGGACTCATTAATGTTAACCATACCGGATCCATTGGATGAATTGGTTCTTTTTTCTTCCAAAGTTCAACTCTAGTGGTATCAGAATCTTTAAATTTTTTAGTCTCAAATTTTATATCAATAGGAGGAATTCCTGCTTTCCAGCCTCTTACTTTTGCATTCTCCGCTGGTGTTTTATTTGGATCAGGTTTTGCATTCCTTAAAGCCCGTCTTCGCTGCCTATCTCTAGCCCTTTTATTTACCTTTTTCAAAAATCCAACTTGATTATGCAATTTCGTCATATTAAATTGAGAGTTTAAAGAAACTGTATTAGAGTTTTGAATGGTATGCCCTAAGGTATCTGCTCCTATTGGTGCTCTCTGCCAATCATAATCACCAGAATAACGGGTTGTAAGTGTCATAAAATCTAACCCCGGAAATTTATTTATAGGAACAGCATAATTAATGTTAAAATTATGGTGATAATGTGTATTGGTTCCAAAATCTCTTATGTTTTGCCAAACTGTATCTCTCCAAGAAGCATATTCTTCAGGAAAATCTTGATCAACTCTACCTCTGGTATCAACTCCATTAAAGGTTAAAGGTTCTTCTATCGTAGCATTATTTGTGGCATTAAAATCGAACTTCAATGCCTTAGTAATATCATATTTTAACCCATAAATCCTATTCCAATAAAAATGTTTTTGATAGTAAGTTGGTAGGGCAAAATTAAAGCCAGTATTGTTTCTAGATCTTCTTTCTGAATATGACCTATCCATATCTGTTTGAAACGTTAATTGCTTAGGGGCCAAATAATAATTGAAATCCTTTATCAATTTAAATGCTTTTTTCTTTGCAATTTTTGTGTCTTTAAATGGGGTATGGTTTTTAGGATTAGCTCCAAATGAATAGCCAATACCACCTCTATAATTCTTCTCATTATCAAATTCCGTATTTATATCTCTGTATTTTGTTTCAGAATAACCATAATTAAAGGAGAAATTTGAAATATCATAAAAATGAGATTTCTTTTGTCCTCTAGGTTTCAATTTCCGAACATTAGTAAAGTTGATACTTTTCCGTCTAGTGAGCTCTTGGCTTCTAACCCCTATAGAATCCCTAGCTTCTTGAGATAGAATGTCATTTTCTAATAAATCTTTTAATTCTAAATCAGGATCAAGAGGATTGTACCTAGGTGTTACTAATACTTCAGATATACTATAATACATTGGTACGCTAATTCCAATTTTCTCAGGAATGAATTTTCCTAATTCGATACTAGTAGATAAATCATAGCCTCTTCTTGTTTCTTGTTGTCTTTCATTTAATTTTTGTTCTACACTTCCAAACCCTGGTGTACTATAATCTCCTGCAATAGTAATATTACCTAAATCGGCAATTTGTGTTGTTATTCTAGCAACTGATGCCCATCCCCCAGCATTATCAAACTCAGACATTCTTAATTCATTTACCCATATTTCTGCGCATTTTGTTAGCCCATCGTCATCAGGTGTTAAAGGACTTTGTTTTCCATTCCTAATACCTATCATAAATACTCTAACGTTTCCGATATTTGGATTCCCTTTTATTCTCATTACATTTTTCCCATCCTTTTGCTCAAAAGGTTTAATTAGTTGTACTCCACTAGATCCATCAGGTAATAGGCTATTTCTTAATACTTTCATATCTGTCAATTTAGAAAATTGTAAATCTAAATTATTCGCCTCAGGCCAAACAGTAAATCGATCACTTTCATTACTATTATTGTCTGTATTATAAGCACCTGCAGGGGTAACTGCTAACGGAACTTCATATTCATAATAATTATCGGTAAAGTCAGAACCCATTCTTATAAATACAGAAAGATCATTATCCGCTAAAGGAATTGTCATATCATTTTCTTCAGCATGAATAAACATCTTTAATCGTTTATACCTTCTAATATCTATATCCATTATTTTATATGCCGCTCTGGCATCTCCATCTTTAAGGTTACACACATCTAAAACCAGAGATTGCTCATTTAACTGTTGAATGTTACTCCCTGTTGATGGGTTAGGATTGATTTCTCTATCAATTCCAGGTGGTATAATATAGTTTACAGGAGTCTTAGAGCTATTTTCCTCCACATTTACTCCTGAAACATCAAATGTTGTTTCATCATCATCATTTCCAAGAAAGTCTCCTGGGCTCAATAAATTTCCACTAAATTTCCTCCATTCACCTCTTACTAATTCTAATTTAGCAAAACGTAATACAACCTCTTTATTAAAACCCTTTAGAAACATTCTCATAAATCGAATCGATTTAAAATCTTGTATATCTCCTATTATGCTTTCTGGCTCTCTAATTGGAATTTTAAATTGATACCATCGTACTGTTTTTGTAGTCCCAGCAGGTGTATTAACAGTTGCGTCAAATACATTGGTTATATAATTGTTACCCACATTGGAAGGACTTACTTCTGCTGGAGTTAAATTAACTGAATACTGAAAATAGCTTTCTCTAAAATCAAGATTATTATTGCTATTGATGTCTTCAATATCTGGTCTTGTGGTGGCTGCTGATGAATAATCTGGATTGGGATCCTGAGATGCTGTATTTGAGTTTCCATCCATTCCATTATGGAATTTATATCGTTCCAAAATTGATAATTGTAAATTATCATAATCGTCTCCTCTAAAAAAATGATGATTATCTGCAGAAGGGTCTGGTCCAAAACCTGCACCAAAAAATGCAGCTTCATCATTATCATTTAAACCATCTAGTCCAATGTCTTGTAATGGTCTTGTACTTGGGGTAACATCAAAAGCATTTACTAAAGACGGAACTGTTGGTACTCTCCCCCAAATAGTGGTATCTACTAAATTTGCATTGGTTCCTGTTACATAATCAATAGCAGTAAGTGGCATTCCGTTTTCAAACGATTTCCTATCATCTTTCAAAATATCTTCAGAAATATTACCTAAGTTAAAATATAGTCGTCCGCCAGGGTGGTTTGGATCTCCATCAATTGCATCAAAAGGATCCATCATCCAAAACTGAATAAATTCCACATTAGAAGATTCAAAATCGGTAGTTTCAACTTTTCTCATTATTCCTGACCAACGTGTTACTGGATTAACCAAGTTACCAGCAGCATCAATACCTGAACCAACTCCTGTTCCATCATCAAAATTATACTGTCCCCTCTCTGTAGGGTAATATGCTAAATCTAATACTGATATATTTTGTTCTATTCCGTTTTGCTGAGATTTAAATGGAAAAACTTCTGTTTGTAATACCTCTCTTGAATAATGATTGGATTGTGTTATTGGGTCATTAGAAATATGGCTTGGTGTTCTTGAATCATTTCTCCAAAACAATGGATCGATATTATACCAAGCTAATCTTGCTCTATTAAAACCGTATTCTAGCGTATTAGAAAGTGGCAGTACTCCTTCAGGAAAAAGAGTTGGCTGACCTTGTGGCGTACTAGCTAATTTCCATTGGGATATTGTTTTCATATCTATAGAAGATTGGCTTCCTTCAAAATCATCTAAATAAGCGGTGCCATCTTTACCAATTGCTCCAGGATTTCCTGGTAATAATCTGGCAAATTCACCTTCTATGGTAATAGTAGATTTTTCTTTAGTACTATAAATTGGTAATTTATCTGCCCATCTGGTTAAAAATGGAGCATCATGTGTGTAAGTTAAATCAAATCCAAATATGGTATTATTAATAGGTTCATCACCTATATTGATCTTATTTGTTAACGGTCTTTCGGATAATTTTAAAACTGTTCCTCCTAAATTAAAATTATCATTAAATTTATAATCAAACCGGGCTCCCATTAACGTTTTTGTTTGAATATTAAATAACGATTGACTCTCTAGTGAAATTTTTATTGGTGTTCCCGATTGTAAAATTCCTTCATCGATAATTCTTACTCTACCCAAATTATAATCAACTGTATAATCTACATTTTCTGTTAACGCTGCACCTCCAGCAGTAACAGTAACAGATCCTTCTGGGATATTCATAGCATTTAGTGGAATATCTGAGCTGGATGATGATGAATATTGACCTTTAATTCTGAACCTATTTTTAGTTGCATCTTGTTCAGCCAACGTTTGAGTTGTTACATACAATGAATCAAAGGTAAATTTATTGGCAACTGTTTGATTAGAAAATTGGCTTCTTAAATGAGACCCAAAAGGTTCTAAAACAGGAAAATAAACCCTGCCATTGTTAGAATTAATAGTAATACCATTAATAAAATCAAAAACGCCATCAGGACTAGCTTGGTTATTAGAATTTAATTGATCCAAATTCATTACACTAACTAAAGGCAATCCATTAATTTCGCCTTCAGGAATAAATGGAATTTCAACTCCGGTTGCAGGGTTCATATAAAAAATATCTAAGAAAAAATCTGATGAAGAAATATTAAACGCCCCCAAAGCATAAACGTTTTTCATCATCAAATCCCATGTAGGTATATTTGTATTTATACTTGTTCCTTTTAGTAATTTAACAAACAAACCATCTTGACCTGTTACTCCATCTGTAGAAAATTCACCAACTTGGTAAACTTGCCCATCTAAGGTATATTGAAATGCTACTGCCAGTATATTATCCAAGTTTAATGTAGAATTCAAAGAAATATACCCTAATTGTGTATTTAGTGTATATTCTGACGGATTTAATAATCGAGCATTTTCATACTTTTCAAAATCCGTTCCATTCGTAAATCCTTGTAATTCTAATTCTTGACTGGCCCCAACAAACCCTCTAATGGCAGTAGTATTAAAAGGAGACGTTATAGTTGTATCGGAAATATTAAAATAGAGGTTATTGGCTGCGTTATCAGGAAAATTTGCTGTTGGGATAATGTTATTATCAGACACTAGCGGATCATTAAAAATATGTGCTTGTGTTCCTTCTCCTAAGTCCATAAAACCAATTATGTTCTTTGTATTTTCTACCGAACTATTAATATTTGAAACCCAAACCTCTATTTTTGTGATGTTAGCCCTT
>JAJCYN010000225.1 GCA_029262915.1 Flavobacteriales bacterium | reverse complement strand
CCTTAAAACAAGTTCAAGGCGCTCTTTTTTAATTCAATAATTTCTTTTATTCTTCGTCATAATCGAAATATACTTCTGTCATATCTCTATACTCCATTGAATTTGATGGGAAGTTTTTAACATATACTTGAATAAGTCTTGTGTTTTCATCATAAAATATTGGCATAACAGCAGCTTCATCAATTGCTACTTGATCTGCTTGTCTAAATAGTTCCATTCTTTTTGCCTCATCTATTTCTCTAAGTGCAATGTCAAATAATGAATCAAATTTTAGGCTTTGATATCTCATAGAGTTAATGTAGGCTTTTGTAGATATATCTTCTGGAACATGTTTACTATAGAATTGATTTAAGAAATTTTCAGGGTCTGGATAATCAGCGATCCATCCTGCTCTCCAAAATGTCGCCTTTCCTGTTTCTAAATTTTCTAAGTGTTGAGCAAATTGCATTTGCTCAATTTTGATATTTATCCCTAAATTTTCGTTTAACATCTTTTGAACTACTTCTGCAATTTGAACATTTCTATCACCACCACCTGGGTTAATTTGTAACGTAATTTCTGGGAATCCATTCCCATTTGGAAAACCTGCTTTTGCCATATGTTTTTTAGCTTTTTCTGCAGAAAATTCATAACCTTTCACATTTTCATAATCGTAACCTTTAAATGGAGGAACAAAACCGTGCAAACCAGGTCTTCCTTCTCCTTGTAAGGTATATGTTACAATTGATTCTCTATCAATAGCATAATTAAATGCTTTTCTAACATCCATATTATCAAAAGGTTCCAATTTATGTTGAAATCCTAAATAGAAAACACTTAAAGCGGGAACCACTTGCATCACATATGGTCTGTTTCCACCCTTTTTAGCATCTTCTAGTTCTCCAACAACATCACTTATCATTTCAAGAGGTAAACGAAACACCATATCTAAGTTACCTTTCTTAAACTCAAGTAATTCAGCTTTTTTCTCTTTATTAAACGAAAATTTAATTCCATCTAAATATGGTAATTCATTTCCATGTTCATCTGTATCCCAGTAACTAGGATTCCTATCTAAAATTACAGTTTCAGATTCTTTAATTTTTTTAACTCTAAAAGGACCTGTTCCCACACAATTAACCCTCATTTCCATTCCATATTCATCTACAGCTTCTTTAGGATAAACATAACAAGCGTTATGACTTACAATGTTTAAAAATCCAGCAAAAGAGTAGTTTAAATCAATTTGAAGTGTGTAGTCATCAATAGCTTGAATGCCTGAAATACCAGCTTCTAGTGGAGTTTTATTATTTATCGATTCATGATATTCGTTAGCTCCTTTAACCTTATCTTTAAATAGCCAGTACATTTGATTAGAAGGATCACTAACGGCTACCCTGTCAAAGCAATATTTAAAATCAGAAGCTTTTAACTCTCTTCCTTTTCCTCCTTCAAAACAATTGTTATCATGAAACATTACTCCTTTTCTAATATGAAAAGTGTAAGAAGTTGCATCCTCATTTACTTCCCATTTTTCAGCTAAAGAAGGTAAGATACTTAAATCTTCTTGGTCAAGTTTTACTAGCCCTTCATATACCTGATTGGCAATTCTATGTTCTATTGCCATAGTAGTATTTAGAGGATATAAACTTTTGAAGTCTTCTGTTTCATTCATTTTGAAAACACCACCATACTTAACACCACCATTAGCAGCTTTTTCATTTATGTTGTTATTGTTGTTATCTCCACCACAGCTTGATAGTATTACTGTCGCACCAACTAATAAATAAATTAATTTTTTCATATTATCTTATAAGATTTTTAACGCAATTACAAATATAGTTATTACAAAAGAATATCCTAACTAAAGTTGGTTAAAGTGCTTTTTTTTGAGAAAATATAAGGAATAAGTGTTAATATTTATAAAGATTGATTTATCAACTTTACATAGATCTTAATTTTTTAGTAAATAACTTGGTCAATAATTAACTTTTTTTGGAGTTATTCATATTGTTTTTGATTGAGAAGTTGCATAAAGTTTAAATAATCAATTGTTCATCACATCTTAAATATTGGTAATTAAAAAATTATTTTTGTCAATAAACACAGTTATAACAGCTAAAAAGATAATTTAACCTCAAATCGTATCTTTGTTAGTCATACCTTTTTTAAGGAATTTGAAGAAAACATTTTTCATAGTATTGATTTTATTACTTTCAGTTGCTCAAAATGCAGAAGCACAAGATATTAGCAATATTCGTCAGCAAGATTTGGTGATAAATAAAGATACTATTTTTATAGACAGTTTAAGTCTTATCCCGAATTCTGAAATTATTTTTTTAGGTAATGAACCGCTTGATAATTCTAGTTACGAAATAGATTACAGCAAAAGTTTGTTTATTGTGAAGGATGCAGAGTTGATGAGCAAAACAATTTCTTTGACTTATAGGGTCTTTCCTATGTCTTTTGAAAAACCTTATGAACATAAGAAAATAGCAAGTATAGAAGGACAAAAGGAAAAGTTAAAAAATCCATTTTTGTATGAATACACTGCTGAAAATGAAGATATATTTTACTTAAATGGACTAAATAAAAGTGGTAGTATTTCTAGAGGAGTAGTTTTTGGAAATAACCAAGATTTGTCGGTTAACTCAAGCTTGAATTTACAGTTGTCAGGAAAAATAAGTGATAACGTGAGTATTCTGGCGAGTATTTCTGATGACAATATTCCGATTCAGGCAGAAGGAAATACACAACAATTACAAGAGTTTGATAGAGTTTTCATTCAATTATTTAGTGATGATTGGAAACTCACCGCAGGAGATTTTTATTTAAAACGACCCAAAAGCTATTTTATGAATTTTAATAAGAAAGTGAAAGGAGGAAGTTTTGAAATGAAGCTAAAAACGAGTAAAAAAAATGAGTTTAACACGATGAGTCCTATCATTAGTGCGGCTATATCTAAAGGTAAATTTGCGAGAAACAGAATTCAAGGAATAGAAGGAAATCAGGGACCATATAGGTTAACAGGAAGTGAAAATGAAACTTTTATTATTGTTCTTTCAGGTACAGAAAAAATATATGTTGACGGAAGGTTGATGAAAAGAGGAAACGAATTTGATTATATAATTGATTATAATACTGCAGAATTAACTTTTACAACCAATCGATTAATCACAAAAGATTCAAGAATAGTAGCAGAATTTCAATATTCAGATAAAAATTACGCAAGGTCTTTAGTGCATTTTGGTAATGATTATCAAAGTAAAAAATTAAAATTGAGTGTTAATGTTTATTCAGAACAAGATTCTAGAGATCAGCCTCTACAACAAGATTTAAATGATCCTGAAAAACTTTTACTATCTAGTATTGGAGATAGCTTGAAAAATGCAGTAGTTTCTAATGTAAATTTAGTTGATTTTTCTGAGAATCTTGTACTTTATAAAGTAGTAGATACTCTAGGATTCAATCCTGTTTACGTACATTCAACCAATCCTGACAGTGCAAGATATCAACTAGGCTTTACTTTTTTAGGGTCAAACAAAGGAAACTATAACCAAATTCAAAGTGCTGCAAACGGTAAAGTTTACGAATGGATTGTTCCTGTTGCTGGAGTTCCCCAAGGTGAATATGAACCAGTTGTTTTATTAATAACTCCCAAAAAGAAACAAATGGCAACCTTTGGTGGACAATATAATTTCACTAAAGAGTCTTTTATTACTTGGGAAGGAGGGGTGTCGAATAATGATATTAATACCTTCTCAAATAAAGATAGTAAAGATGATATTGGTTATGCTTTTAAAATAAAATCTCAGAATAAAATAAAGCTAAATAATGCCAAAGAACCATGGAAATTTAAAGTGGGAACAGGATATGAATTTGTCGAGCAGTATTTTACTTCGATAGAACGTTTTAGACCGGTTGAATTTGAGCGTGATTGGAACATTGGTAATGTAAATTTTACTTCAGATCAATACATTTTTGACGCTTATTTAGGGGTTGAAAAAGTAAAAAAAGCAGATATTTTATATAAGATAAGTCTTCTAAAAAATGAAGGAGAATATGATGGGTTAAAAAATTCACTTTTTGCAATGTATAACCTAAAAGGGTTTATTTTTAAGGGTGATGGTAGTTTTTTAACTACAGAAGGAATTAACAATACTCAATTTATTAAACATAAGGGAACGTTATCTAAAGGAATAGGTTGGTTAGTTTTAGGAGTAGGAGAAGAAACGGAGCAGAATAAATTTTTTATCAATCAACAATCAGATGCTCTTCAGGCAAGTAGTTTTGAATTTATTTCATGGAATGCTTTTATTCATAACGCAGATACTACTATAAATAAATTTATGGTAAGTTATAAACAACGTGAAGATAATGCTCCTTTAGCGAATGATTTTAATGCTGCAACTCGTGCTGAAGATGTTACCTTTTCAATAGGGTTATTAAAAAATAAAAGCCACAAGTTCAGGGGAAAAATCACCTATAGAAAGTTAGAAATATTATCAACTACACTTAGTTCTTTAAATCCTGAGTCAACCATTTTGGCAAGGGTTGAATATGTTGCTAAATTTTTGAAAAGTGCAATAACGTCAAATACTTATTATGAGGTTGGTTCTGGACTAGAAGTAAAAAAAGAATTCTCATTTGTAGAAGTACAACCTGGTCAAGGAACCCATGCTTATATTGGTGATTTAAATAGTAATGGAGTAAAAGATTTAAATGAATTTGAAGTAGCAGCTTTTCAAGATCATGCATCTTTTATTAAAGTGTTTACGCCAACAAATGATTTTGTAAGGACGTTTACCAATCAGTTTAATCAAGGGTTATTTTTGAGACCAGAGACAAAATGGGGAGGAGAAAAAGGATTAAAAAAAATGATTTCGAGATTTTCTAATCGTACTAATTATAGAATAAGCCGAAAGGTTAATGATAGGATAGATTATTATAATCCCTTTGTTGCAAATATTGTCGATACAAGTTTAGTAACATTAAATTTAGGGTTTTTAAATACCATTTATTTTAACAGAACAGGAACTAAGTTTGGAACCCAATTTACTTTTCAAGATAATAAAGATAGATCGTTGTTAACAAATGGAATAGAATCTAGAAGAAATATTAATAGAGCAGTTAAAACGAGATGGAACATTACTAGATTATATACGATAACCCTATTGACAGCAAATGGAGAAAAGTCAAGTATTTCTGAATTTTTTAGTAATAGAAATTTTGAATTAAGAAATATAGAGATAGAACCTAAATTTACTTTTCAACCCAATGTAAAATTTAGGGCGAGTATTTTGTATAGCTATAAGGAAAAAGAAAATAATGTTTTTTTTGGTGGTGAAGAATTAACTAGCCAAAAAATTGGAGGAGAAATTCGATACAACATTGCTTCTAAAGGGAGTTTTAGAGGTAATTTTAACTATATTGATAATCAGTTTGTTTCAAATAATAATGCTTCGTTAGATTATGAAATGCTAGAGGGATTACAAGAAGGAACTAATATGACTTGGGAATTAACTTATCAGCAAAATTTATCAAAATATATGCAACTAAGTATAAATTATAATGGAAGAAAATCTGAAGAAACACCTTTTATTCATACGGGAGGGGTACAGGTTAGAGCGTTCTTTTGATATTACTCTATTGATGGAGCTGATTTTTTCTTGTTTTTTTTGCTGTAAAATCTTGCTCCCATCATTAACTCATGAGTTCCATCACTGTAATTTTTTAGATTAGTAGTAGTAAAGTCGTATGCATAAGCAACGGTAAAACTGTTATTAATTAGATACCCTATCGAAGCCGTTATAGCATCTTTATCACGATAAGTTCCCGAAAGCCATAATTTATCTTTATAAGTAATTTTTAGAGTACCTTCAAATTGAACAGGAGCAGGCTTTACATATTTTACAAAAACAATGGGCTCAACAATAAAATCTTCTGAAACTTGAAATTTGTACCCTCCCGTAACAAAAAAGTGAGAAGGCAAATTTCCTGTTGGGTTTCTTCCTTCATCAAAAAATTTAACCTTATAATTTAATAGCTGTGGGGCAGAAAATCCAAAGAAATATTTTTTATGATAGAGATACAGTCCAAACCCTGCATCCGGAATTAACGTGGATTGAACCCCGTTTGTAATAATTGCATCATTTGCATCGCGTAACGTAATTTTTGAGCCATCTATCATAAACTGTAATAAACCAGCATTTAAGCCTAATGATAATTTAGTGGTCTCATTAATCTTTAAATGATAGGCATAAGAAGCATTGACTCCTGTTCTACGAGTTGGACCAACAATATCAGTAAAAATATACCCTCCAAATCCCATTTTTCTATTTTTCGTGGGACCATGTACACTCAAGGTATAAGTTCTTGGAGCATCAGTAACACCTTCCCATTGATATCTATGGGTAGAAACACCTTCAAAATAACCTCTACTTCCTGCTACAGCAGGATTTATTAAGAAGTCATTCAAAAAATATTGACTAAAATGAGGGAGCTGTTGCGAAAACAAACTACTTCCACATAAGAGTAAAAATGATATTATAATAACTTTTTTCATACTTGAATTCTAGTTAAACCTACCTTAAAATGGTTAATGGACCAGTAAAAGGAGCAATTGTTTCCTCATGTAAGTCAATTATATAATAATACGTTCCAATTGGTAATTCTTTCCCTTTATATGTTCCATCCCAATCTTGTTGATAACCATCTGCGTGGAACAATAACTCTCCCCATCTGTTATAAATTTCCACTACATTCTTAGGGAATTGTTCAATAAAGTCTATTATCCAAACATCATTTGCACCATCTCCGTTTGGCGAAATACCATCCGGAAATACTATGTTTGGTAATACTGTTACGACTACGCTGTCGGTTGAAGAACAACCATTTGCCGAAGTTACAGTTACGAAATAAGTAGTGGTTACAGTTGGTGATGCTACTGGGTTAGATATAGTTGAATCACTTAATCCGGTACCTGGAGTCCATGCATAAGTAAATCCACCTGTTGCATTTAATGTTGTGCTTGCCAATTCAAAAATAGTAACGTTTGGACCAGCATTTGCAAGAGGAGTAGGATCAACAGTAATACAAACAGTATCTGAAAAAATACAACCACCAGTTACTTGGAAAGTATAACAAGTAACACCTGTAACAGATGGTGTAATAGAAACAGTGTTTGTTATTCCTAATGATATCATTCCTGGTAATTCAAACCATTCAACACCTGTAAATGTACCAGCAGGAATTCCATTTAAGTTAATAGTTGTTCCCAAACAAATTGTAGTATCAGGACCAGCATTAGCTAGTACAGTAATTGTTGCTCCAATAGCTATAGAATCAATAAAACTACAGCCATTTTGATCAAATATTTCAACTGTATTTAATCCAAAACATAATCCAGGTAACGATGGACCTTGACCTGGTGTAGTATTTCCATTCCACTCGAAAGTGTAAGGTCCTATTCCTCCAGATGGAGCAACTGTAGCACTACCATTACAAAATGCAGTACAGGAAGCATCAGTCTGAGCAGTAATAGTAGATGTAATTTGTGTAGGTACAACAATGGTTACACTATCTATTGTAACGGGACAATTATTGGTGTCAGTGATTGTAACGGTATATGTACCAGCACATAAACTACTAATAGAATCTGTATTTTGACCTACAGTTACTTGACCAGGAGGATTGGATGTCCAGTTATAAGTATAAGGAGAAGTTCCTCCAATAGTATTTGAAACTATCCAACCGTCACAAACATTATTACAAACGATGTTAGCAGCATTTAAATTTGCTTGTAACACACTAGGCTCAAAAACAGTATCCATTGCAACTCCAATACAGCCAAGGGAATCAGTTACAGAGAGGGAATAAGGTCCAGCACATAAGTTTGTAATAGATGGCGTATTACCATTTGGGTTCCATAAATAGGTGTAAGATCCAGTTCCTCCAGTTGGAGCTGAAGTTATGGATCCATCACATACATTATTACAAGTAGCATCAGTAACTGTTGTATTGGGTAAAGGAGCGTTTATATTACTTAATGGGAAATTAAAGTTTACTGTACAACCTAATCCATTTCCATCAGTAATAGCAACCGTATATGCCCCAGCACATAAATTAATTATTGAATTTGTTGTAGGTTGAGAAAGTATTGGTGCAGTTGGTGTTGTCCACAAATAAGTATATGACCCAGTTCCACCAGTTGGAACAACGGTTATAGAACCATCACATACTCCACAAGCAGGAAGAACAATTACCTCATTAGCTAAAATTGGTGTTGGTTCAGTCATAATAATGGTATCTGCAGCAGTACAACCATTATTATCTGTTACAGTTACAATGTAGGTTCCTGCACATAAACCTGTAGCAATTTGT
>JAJCYN010000224.1 GCA_029262915.1 Flavobacteriales bacterium | reverse complement strand
GTCTTTTACGGATTGTATTAATGCCGCTTTATTAATCTTAATTAAATTATTACACCCTTCAGATTGGCTATCATTTAACCTTCCCGGCAACGCAAAAACATCTCTATTGTAATCGTTTGCTAAGTATGCTGTAATTAATGAACCTCCTTTTTTACTTGATTCTATTACAATAGTTAAATCCGAAAGCCCTGCAACTATTCTATTTCTTTTCGGAAAATTTTCTCGATCTGGTTTTGTTCCACTTTTATAATCTGTCAATAAACCTCCCTTTTCTAACATTTGATTGCCAATTCCAGCATGTTGTGAAGGATACATTCTGTCCAATCCATGTGCTAAAACGCCAACAGTTGGTAAATTGTTTTTTAACGCAGCCTTGTGTGAACAAACATCTATTCCGTAAGCTAAACCACTTACAATTAAAGGTTGGTGTGGTACTAGTTCTTCTACAATTTTATTACAAAAATCTTTACCATAATCAGTTGCTTTTCGTGTTCCTACAATACTAATAACTTTAGGATTATTAAATTCAACATTCCCTTTTGAATAAAGAAGAATTGGACCATCTTCACAATGAAATAAACGTTTTGGGTAATTATCATTTAAGTAAAACAGCGGTTTAATATTATTCTTTTTAATGAAAATCAATTCTTTTTCAGCGATTGCAAGAGCTTCTGATTTGTACTGAATAATTTTTTCCGCATTTATCGCTCCTATTCCTGGAATTTTTTCTAATACCCTTTTCTTTTCATTAAAAACCTGCTCAGAATTTCCACAATATGCAATTAATTTTTTGGCAGTAATATCTCCAATATTAGGAATTGAAGTAATTGCAATATGATAAAGTAATTGTTCGTTCATAGACAAGTAAAATTAACTATTTTTATGCTTGTGATTAAGAACACCAAATGAAAGTACTCGGAATAATTCCTTCTCGTTATGGATCAACTCGTTTTCCAGGAAAACCATTAATCGATATTAATGGAAAAACAATGATTCAACGAGTTTATGAGCAAGCTAAAAAAGCAAAATCTTTATCTGAGGTTATTGTTGCAACAGATGATAATAGAATTTTTAATACTGTCAAATTATTTAGTGGAGATGTAGTAATGACCTCATCTTCTCATGAAAGCGGTACTGAAAGATGTGCTGAAGTTATTGGTAAAATGGATGAAAAATTTGATGTTGTAATTAACATTCAGGGAGATGAGCCTTTTATAAATCCAGAACAAATCGATCAGTTAAGTTCTTGTTTTGAAGATGAAAAAACAGACATAGCAACACTTATAAAAAAAATTGATTCGGAAGAAGAACTCTTCAACCCTAACCGACCAAAAGTAGCCATTGACGAGAACAACTTTGCTTTGATGTTTAGTCGGAATGCTATCCCTGAAATTCCAACTATTGAGAAAGAAAACTGGATAGATAAACATACCTTTTACAAACACATTGGGATTTATGGTTATCGTTCAACTATTTTGAACACCATTAGTCAATTACCAGTATCTCGTCTAGAACAAAAAGAACGGTTAGAGCAATTACGTTGGTTAGAAAATAATTACACCATAAAAGTTGCAATAACTAAATATGAAGCAATTGCCATTGATACTCCTGAGGATTTAGAAAAAATTGTTTTTAAGTAGCTTTTCTTTTCCTTATTTTTATACATTCGCAAGCCTAAATTGAAAACTTGAAATTAGAACAATACATATCAGAGTTACTTTATCAATACGATTGTGTTATTGTTCCTGGGTTAGGTGGTTTTGTTGCTAACTATAAACCAGCAACTATACAGCCTATTCAACACACATTTTCTCCACCATCAAAAAGTATTTCTTTTAATAAGAATTTAAATAACAATGATGGTTTGTTGGCTAACTTAATTGCTCAAAAAGAGAACATCAGTTTTGATGTTGTTATTAAAAGAATTGAAGAATACGTTTTAACTATTCATCGAGATTTAAAACTAAAAAAACGCGTTTTATTAACGGATGTTGGAACGCTTTTTTTGGATGCTGAAAATCGCACACAATTTGAACCGGAAAATACTGTCAATTATCTTTTGGGATCTTATGGGTTACCTGTTTTTCAGAAACAACCAATTAAGCGAGCTACAATAGAAGAGAAAATAACCAAAGAGTTTAAAGACAGAACAACAACACTAACTGTTGTAAAAGAAAGAAAAGGGATTAGCCCTAAATGGAGAGCTACAGCAATTATTGGAATTCCTTTGGCTGTTTTAGCTGGCTGGATGCCAACTCAATATGATTTAACCGAAGATTTGAATTATGCTAATTTAAACCCTTTTATCCCTAATGCAAAAGCTCTTTATGTCCCAACAAAATCTGATTTTGTTTTTAATGATGTTAAAGAAAATTCTGTTAAAGAGCAGATTGCTTTGGCAGATGAAAACAGCTATTTTTTAACCGTTAGTTTTGATGAAAATGAAACACCTGTTGTTGTTCGGTTAAAAGAAAAGCCTATTGCAGAAGCCGTTTCTACCTATGTTGCTTCTTCAAACAGAAAGCTTAAATACCACATTATTGGCGGTTGTTTTTCCAGTAAAAACAATGCTCGAAAAATGGTTAGAAAACTGAAAAAAGAAGGTTTTGATGCTTCTATAGTTGGAAAAAGAAAAGGACTGTGGACAGTAAGCTACAATAGTTTTGCTACAAGAAAAGAAGCTGTTAATGCTTTCGCTGATGCAAAAGACCACAACACCAAAGCCTGGATTTTAAATCAATCTTTTTAGTTAAACGCTGCCTCAATCTTATCTGCTAAAAAGCTAGAAAGTTTTACGTAAGATTCTTGTGTCCAACCAGCAACGTGAGGGCTTAAAATTACTTTTTCAGATTGAGCTAAATATTGAAAGTCTATTGGCATTTCTTCTAAATTAATTGTTTCAAAAGAGTTGGTTTCATACTCCAATACATCTAAACATGCCCCTAAAATTTTATTGGTTTTTAATCCTTTTACTAAATCTGCAATACAAACATTATTGCCACGAGCTGTATTAATTAGGTAAATTGGCTTTTTAAATTTTGAGATAAATTCACCATTTACATAATGGTAGGTTTCATCTGAAAGTGGCAAATGGATGCTTAAAATATCTGTTTCTTGAAAAATGGTTTCTAAATCAACTTGTTCAACATCTTTTACATAATTATTCTCCTTTGAAAACTCTTCGACAGGCTTAGGGTGACAAAGGGTGGTTTGGTATTTATCATAAGCAATAACCTTACAGTCAAAACCAGATAGTTTTTTTGAAAAAGCACTCCCCATATTGCCAAAACCAATAATTCCAACAGTTTTTCCAGCAATCTCTAAACCTCTATTCCCTTCTCTATCCCAAATGCCTCTTCTTACTTCATCATCTCCTTTTTTAAGCTGATTAAATAACATCAGCAACATTCCTAAAGCATGTTCTCCAACAGCTGTTCTATTTCCTTCTGGTGAATTAAACACTTTTATACCCCTGCCTTCAGCATAAGTCACATCAATATTTTCTAATCCA
>JAJCYN010000223.1 GCA_029262915.1 Flavobacteriales bacterium | reverse complement strand
GGCTCTTTTGGAATGGGATTGTTTAACTCCTTTGCATGATCAATGTAATTTCTTCCTATACATATAATCTTCATTTATGAGTTAAATTTATTTTTAAGCATATTCAATTTGTCTTGAGTAAGTTCACTTTTAGATTGCTGAGGTTTTTGATTTGAAGGCTTATTTGGTTCAGGTTTATTTGGTGATGGTTTTGAAATAGGCTTCATTTTTTCTTTTATCGCTTTCAATACCTTTTTGGTATATAATGGAAAATCGCCATTCATCATCCAACTATAGTAGCCTGGTTCTTTTTCTAATACTTCGACAACAGGTCTTCCTTTATGCTTTCCAAAATTAAAGACTTCAATGTTTTTGTCATTGTAAATAAATCTTCCAAGTAAATCAACATTTTTATTCATCTGAGAAAATTCACTTAAAAATGCAGTATCATTCTTTAAATCAGCGTATTTTTCAATTTGTGCTTCTAAAATTTCATAAGTAGCTGTTGTATCAGCTTCAGCACTATGTGCATCTGTTAAATCTTTGTTACAATAAAATTTATATGCTGCAACCAATGTACGTTGTTCCATTTTATGAAAAATGTTTTGTACATCAATGAGTTTTCTACTGGCTACATCAAAATCAATATTTACTCTTAAAAACTCCTCTGCCAATAATGGAATATCAAATCTGTTAGAATTGTAACCTGCTAAATCACAGTTATTAATAAATTCATTCAGTTCATTAGCCACTTCTCTAAAAGTTGCTTTATTTTTTACGTCTTCATCATTGATACCATGAATTGCAGAAGCTTCTTTAGTTATTGGTATGGTAGGATTTAAAAGTTTGGTTTTAATCTCTTTATCTCCATTAGGCATAATCTTAACAATAGAAATTTCTATAATTCGATCTGAAGCAATATTTAACCCTGTTGTTTCTAAATCAAAAAAAGCGATAGGTTTTGAAAGTTTTAAATTCATAAAATAAATAAATGTATTATTTTGTAATGGTAAATTCTTTAGTCATAAAAGGAATAAAATCACTTTTACCTTTTATAACAATATTTTCAGTTAAAGGAGCAAATCCTGGTGCGTCTATCATAACCGTATAACTACCAGGAAGAAGTGTTATTAATAATCCGCCATTTTTAGAATTTGGAGTATAGTGTCTTTCATCTTGAGTTCTATTATCAGTAATGATTACAAAAGCATCTTTAATAGCTTCTGTTGAACCCATTTCCACAATTTTAGATTTAATGATTGTTTCTCGAGCGTCTAATTCATTAAAAGTTACTTTATAAATATCTTGGAATCCTTTGCTATCTTTCCTCCATGCAGAAATGTAAGCGTGCCTTTTATCTTCTGTAAAAGAGATACATATATCATCTCTTGTCGTATTTAAAGGATAACCTAAGTTTTCTGCTTTACTCCATTTATTAGTTTCAGGATCCCATGTAGATTTAAAATAATCGTATCCGCCAATACTGTTATGGCCTTTTGATGAAAAATAAAGCGTTGTTCCATCATAAAAAAGGTTAGGAAAATCTTCATCATATTTAGTGTTAACGTTTTCTCCTAAATTTTGTGGTAAAGCCCATTCTCCTGTCGGTAATTTACGAGTCATATAAATGTCTTTTCCACCTAATCCATTTTCTCTATGACTAGCGAAAAACAAAGTGTTCCCTTCTGCAGAAATGGTTGCAGCACTTTCAAACCCTTTAGAGTTAACATTTTTACCCATTTTCACCTTTTTTTTAAACTTAAAATCTTTAATGACTGCTTCATAGATGTCCCCTTTATTTTTTATATCGTCAAAATAGATATAGAGTTTATCAGCATTGTATGATAACCCAACTGCTTGGTCGTCATAAGTTGAGTTAATCATTGAACTACCTTTTTTAGCTAATATAAATTCGCCATTAACTACTTTGCTGTAATTAATTGCTGAAGGATAATATCCATCAAACTCTCTTGTCCCACTCTTTCTACGTGATGTAAATACGATAAAAGATTCGTTGGGTGTTACAAAAGGATAGTAATCTGGATATTCTGAGTTTATTTTATCTCCAGCATTTTCAAATATTACATCAATTGGCGATTGTAGCATTTTTTGTGCGTTTTTTACCATTTGCATTTCCCGGTCAACTTCGTGTATTTTGGTTCCCTGCCCTTCAGTAATATATTTATTAAAGGCATCAAGAGCTTCATCAAATTTTAAATTGTAATGATAAGCTTTACCTAAGTAGAATACAGCATCTGGGTCAGATTTCCTTTCAACAGCTTTTTCGAGGTATTTTATAGCTTCACTTTTATCTCTTTCAGTAAATAACACACATAACCCAGCTTTGTATGGGTAATCTATATTTTTAGGATCTTTCTCCATTAGTTTTTTATAAACAGTAAGAGCGTCTATAAAATTGCCAAATTTAAAATGTTCTTTAGCATCATCAGGGTCTGCCCTTTGTGCCAAAACAGAATTCATCAGTAATACTGATAATATACCCAATATGTAAAGTTTAGAGTTTTTCAAAAAATAAATTTGGCTAGCTAAAACACAAAATTAATACCAAGATATAAATATATTACTTTTTTAAGGTATTTAATAAGAATTAGAACCAAAGTGTATTTAAAATTACTTTATAGTAATTTTAACGTACTGGAATTTTTGATACTTTTTAGTGTTATTAAAATCGCCAGTATATCTAGGACCACTTATTATTGAATTGATTTTGTTTATAATAATTTTATCTTCACTAATGCCTTTTTCTTTTAATGAGTTAATAATAACTTGTTTTGCTCCATCACCTCTCAATGAAGATAAGTTAATATTACTTTTAAATGATTTGGTAGGAACTTTAGAAGCACTTGATTCAATATCTATATAAATTTTACCTCCATTCTTTGTACTAATAGCTTTATTAATTAAAGCTGTGAATTCTGAATTATTGGTGTTAAAATCTTTGGAGTTGTAAGAGTAAAATTCTTGATAAGATCCAATAGGTGCGTTTGAAGCTGTACTACTATTTGAATTATCATTGTTATTATTTGAGCTATTGTTGTTATTTAGGTTATCGTTATTGTTAGCAGCAATAATTTTAGCAACTTTAATAGTATCAGATTTATTTAAACCTAGTTTATTACTAATTAAATTGATTACTTGATAAGTTTCATCTCCTTTTTGAAATTGATTTAACTTAATTTTGATGTCAGATTCTGATGAAGTGCTTGGTAATTCAAGGTAGGTAATTTGTTTTTCAAAATTATTAGCTTCAACTATCAATTCGTGTTTTCCAATATTTTCGGTAGTTACAGAAAACTTACCATTAGTTGCCTGATATGTTCCTATAGTGTTATCTGAACTAATATTCTTAATTACTACAGATCCATTGTTGAGTGGAGAATTATTATTATCAACTAACAAACCATTTATAATGTTTGTAATTTTTGTAGGACAATACATACATATGTTATAAATATCCATACCACCCATGCCACCATCACGATCTGAAGCAAGAAATCCATTTTTTTCTTCACCATCCATTATCATATAAATATCATCTACAGGAGAATTAATGGGAATCCCCATGTTTTCAGGAGAACTCCAGTTACCATCAATCAATTTACTTTTAAAAATATCGTAACCTCCTATTCCTTGATGACCTTTAGAAGCAAAATAAAGTGTTTTGCCATCTTTA
>JAJCYN010000222.1 GCA_029262915.1 Flavobacteriales bacterium | reverse complement strand
TAAGATTTGCTGACATTCCCTGAACATAATTAACCGATTCCCCTTCAGGTAGGCTAATGGTTTCTATCTCAGAGTCAGAATCAAATGGCTTTTCAGTCGCAATTAAGACTGAATTGAAATATTGTTGCTTAAACATTACCCAATCAACGTCAGCCTCCATTTTTTCTTTTTCATAAGACATTGGACTTATATAATCGAACTCTTTATTCGAATATTGATAATATATGGTACTTATGTTTTGCTGATTTGGGATTGTTTTTTCCTGACTGGGTGTAAACATGCTCCAGTTCAAATAGTAGGGAAATCCTTTCGAAATAACATCATTGAATCCAACTGAGTTAATATCAAAACCTACAGAATAAGAGTTTCCAGCAAGCGTATATTTGTATTCTATGTATTTATCTTTAGAGCCATAATATAATTTCATTGATAGGCTTTTTGAATTATCTGCCTCAATTTTGAAAGATTGATTTTCTGTTTCAAAAAACAAGTTTTCTGTATTAATCACTTTAGTTCCGCCCAATCCATCATTGGTTGTGAGTTCTAGATTAAATCTAGATGAATCCTTGTGAAACAAGAATAAAGGAAGGGAGTCATAAGTGTGAAATTCTTTTAGCTCAACTGAACTAATTCTACCCCCTTTATTAGAAATAGTGACTTTTATTCTTTCGTTCTCAATGATGTAATCTTTTTCTTCCCCATTAGCTACATCGGCAAAAGCTCCGTATTTAACCAAGCTTTGTATATTCCTAATGGAATCCTTATTTAGTGTATTAGCATTAGTACTATCAATATTATTTTCCGCTGTAGTAGTAGAACTGTCAATAACGTATTCGGTAGCTTCAATTTTTTCTTTTACATCTACTTGTTCTTGTTTCGCTTTTGTAAGTTTTTCCTGTGCTTCTTTATCTTTAATTTCTTCTTCAGAGGGGTTTGATATTATACTAAATATCAACAATATAGCTCCAATCAAAACTAACCCAATAATAGAGTTTTTATCAAATCCTTTTGCGCTCATTTTTTACTATTATCTATAACTTTAAGTAGATTTTTAATTGCTTGCGGGGTGCATTTTTTGTTCTTTTATTAGCATACTTGCTTTAATAAAATTAACGAACAACGGATGTGGGTTAATTACAGTGCTTTTGTATTCAGGATGAAATTGAACACTAACAAACCAAGGGTGATTTTCTAGCTCAACAATTTCGACCAAATCATTATTAGGATTTATTCCTGTGGCCTTCATTCCTGCTTTTTCAAATTCTTCTTTGTACTTATTATTAAACTCGTATCTATGTCTATGTCGTTCAGAAATTTCTTCTTTATTATATGAATCGAATGCATTTGAGTTTTTTTCAACAGAACAAGGATAAGCTCCTAAACGCATCGTGCCACCTTTTTCAGTAATGGAGCGTTGTTCTTCCATTAGGTAAATAACTGGATCAGGAGTATTAGGTTCCATTTCTGTAGAATGCGCTTTAGCATAACCTAAAACGTTTCTAGCAAATTCAATTACAGCACCTTGCATTCCTAAACAGATGCCGAAGAACGGTACTTTGTTTTCCCTAGCGTATTTAATAGTAGAGATTTTACCTTCTATTCCTCTTTCTCCAAAACCAGGAGCAACTAAAATTCCATCCAATTTTGATAGTATTTCTTCTACATTATCGCCAGTTATTGATTCTGAATGAATCCATTTAATATCAACTTCAGTTTCATTACTTGCTCCAGCATGGATAATTGCTTCAGCAATAGATTTATAAGAATCTTTTAATTCAATGTATTTACCAATTAAGCCAATAGCGACTTTATGTTTTGGGTTTTTTATTCTGTTCAAAACCTCATTCCAAGCTGTTAATGTAGGTTCATCTTTGTAAGGAAGAGATAGTTTATTAAGAACTACTTTGTCTAATTCTTCTTCTCTCATTAAATTAGGAACATCATAGATAGTTTCAGCATCTATGGCTTGAATTACTGCTTTTGGCTCTATATTGCAAAATAGGGCTACTTTCTCCTTAACACCATCAGTTAGTTTGTATTCTGTTCTTAATGCTAAGATGTCTGGTTGAACTCCAGACTCTAATAATGCTTTAACCGAGTGTTGAGTAGGTTTTGTTTTTAATTCTCCAGAAGTAGCCAAATAGGGGACTAATGTTAAATGCAAAACAATACAATCAAAGTTTGGTTCCCATTTTAACTGACGAACAGCTTCAACGTAAGGTAACGATTCAATATCACCTACAGTACCACCAATTTCAGTTATAACGATATCATAATTGCCAGTGTTACCGAGTAATTTAATTCTTCGTTTTATTTCATCGGTTATGTGTGGAATAACTTGAACAGTTTTTCCTAAATAAGCTCCTTCTCGTTCTTGATTAATTACATATTGATAAATTCTACCTGTAGTAACGTTGTTTGCTTGTGAAGTAGAAACATTTAAAAAACGTTCATAATGACCTAAGTCCAAGTCGGTTTCAGCTCCATCATCAGTAACAAAACACTCTCCATGTTCATAAGGATTTAAAGTGCCAGGATCAACATTAATATAGGGGTCTAATTTTTGAATGGTTACTGAATAACCTCTTGCTTGTAGCAATTTTGCCAGTGATGCAGCTATAATTCCTTTGCCTAATGAAGAGGTAACTCCTCCTGTAACAAAAATATACTTAGTTGACGATGGCATTTAACTATTTTCAAAATATATCGGGCAAAGGTATAAATATTCCTAGTTTTAAAAATGATAATTCAGATAATAATTTACAAAAAAAAGCAGTCAAATTTGACTGCTTTTTTCGATTAAAATTTAATTTATCGAATAACTGTTACAGACCTCTGATCTAAGGTTACAGGTTCGCTACCATAAATACCAGAGACTAATACAAAATAAGTTCCAGCAGGGACATCTCCTCCTCCTTTATTTGTTCCGCTCCATTCAAAAGTAGGTTCTTCACTTTTAAATACAGAAGTTCCCCATCTGTTAAATATTTCTACAGTAATTTTATCATTACAGAAATTAGATATTCCACCAATTCTATAAACATCATTAATTCCATCTCCATTTGGAGTAATTACATTTGGAACAACATCCAAACTATCAAAAGGTGGCGTTACAAGTATCTCAAAATCCATGGTATCAGCCTTAAAGTTAGTAGGACAATCAACTGAAGATAAGACAGCTCTAAGGCTAAAAGTTGCACCGATATGTTGGCAGTCTGGTGTCCAGCAAAATCGTGTTGCTAGAGTACCTGTGTTTAGCCCATCGTTAGCAACACCGGTGATAACACTATTTGGATGTTCAAAACTGGTATATACAAAATTAGTAGGTAATGATGGAATTTCGGCTCCTTCAGAAAAAATACTAGAGGTAATCTCAATATTCATAAGATCTACAATGCTCGTATCTTCAAAAATAATAGTTTTACAATATTCGTCTCCATAAGGTATTAATTTGGGGAAAACGGTAGATAATAGAGCCGAAGGAGGAACAACTTCTATCAGAAATGCTAAACTATCTAAAGATAAACCATCACACCCATTAGAGAAACCATTAACTTGAAAAGGAAAAACTTGACCTACCTGATTACATTGAGGAGTCCAGCAAAATCTTTGTCCAATGGCACCTTCATTAAATTCTAATCCTAAAGTGGTATCAAAATAATTGGTGTCTGTAACTGTCGTATCTAAAAAAGTAGTACCATTCCAGTTAGTGAAAAAAGTAACATTTCCATTAATATCAGGAATCATAGTTACTTTTACTGCTCCAGAATCAAATAACGGAGAAACCATTTCCATAAACACAGTATCTGCAGAATTAATATCTTCCATAACAAAATCTCTACAATATTGCTTATTATAAGGAATTTGAATTACTGTTAGAGGAACAGTATTAGTTAGGGTAGGGTCTGTAAAAATTGGAGGATTTCCACTTGTACATGACTGACTTTGGTATTGTATATCTCTACGAGTTTCTCCAATTTTAACTTTTGGCCCATTACCAGCTACTGATGTATCTCTAAATTCTTCTACACGAACAGCAAATGTAAAAAAACTTATAATTGCTGGATTAGCTATAATTATTCCAGTAACTGGATTTATCGTCATTGGAGTACCCCCAATGATATCCCCAAGATTAAATCCACCAGCAAAATTTAAATTAGCGTAATAAGGATAAGTACTTTGTTGAGGAGTATTTAAAGGTGTGGTAAAAGAATATGCTAATGAATCACCGTCAGCATCAGTGATAGGGTACTGAATAACCTTAGGACTGTTTACACAGAAGTAGGCATCAGGTGGATAACCTCCAAAATCTGGCGATGAATTTTGACCAATAGCAGGATCTGCCATTAAGGCTAACCAAACCATAGTTCCTCCCGTTTGAACATTAGTGGAAAGGGAGTTTCTTGCATTTTCTGTAGCAGAGAGATAATACCCATTTGGATTATCAGGAATAAATAAATCAATAGAAGATTCATAAATTCCCTCTTGTATTCGTACAACATTTGGATCTGGAGTATAACATGGGTCTCCCAGAGCTACAATACCAAGAGATATTCGTGGTAAACTTTGAGTTGCAACAACAGGAGATGTTGTTCCTTGTTCATATACATTTATAGTCATGCTTGCTGGCATATTAACAGCACCAGTAATGTCATCTCTATAAAACCTAAGTGTTAATCGATAGTTATTTTGACTAACCCATCTAATTTGAATATCACCACCGATAACATGGGAAGCTTTAGCTAAAGGTGCCATCAAACAAATGGTTAATAAAATTAAAAGTCCTTTTTTCATTATAATAAATTAAGTTTATGCTGTTTTATAGATGTAAAAATATAACAAAAGGTTGCATTATCTAAATTTATTAATAAAATAAATTCCAATTAACGTTATAATTACACTAATTACTTGAATTGTGTTAATTTTTTCTGCATCGAAAACACCCCAAAAAATGGCGACCATAGGTATTAAGTAAGTAACACTAGTTGCAAATAATGTAGATGTTTTTTTAATTAGCATATTGAACAAAATAATAGCTAGAGCTGTTCCAAAAACAGAAAGTAATGTAATATAGAATAATGCAGTATTTGAAAAAGGATTGATTAGGCTAACTTCAATAAAATTAGTCGTAAATAGATAAGAAATCGTAAAAGGACCAATACTTAAGAACGATAAAGATGTAATTACCAATGAGTTCACTTCTCTTAAATGTACTTTAATAATATTTACAGACAACGCATAACACATGGTGGCTATTACAATGAGAAGTATAAAATAAATATTTGAATTTTCTAAGCTAAGTCCATTAGAGAAAATTAATCCTCCAGCTCCTAAAAGACCTATAAAAACACCTATAACTTGAGTTTTTAAAGGTTTAGTGTTAAATAAAATAATGCCAATTATCAGTGCAAAAATTGGAGTTAATGAGTTAAGCATTCCACTTAATGAACTTGAGACTTTTGTTTGAGCCAGAGTAAATAAAAATGCAGGAATTCCATTTCCTACTAACCCTGTAAAAATTAAATATTTCCAGTACTTTAATTCAATCTTTTTGAATGATGTAATGGCAAAAGGTATTAGGATTACAAAAGCTATGCTTATTCTTAATGCTGCAACTACATTATGAGAATAAACTTTTAATCCTTTTTTCATTAATATGAAAGAGCTTCCCCAGATAATAGCAAGGAATAAAAGAATTATCCATTGCCATAATTTCTTATTTAAATCAAAAAATTGCATCGCTCAACAATATTGCAAATGTAATTACATTTCTATTAGATAAATTGTTAATTTTGAGGCGTGATTGAAAAGAAGATAAAAATAGAAGGAATGACTTGTGGACATTGTGTGGGGGCGGTTCAAAAATTAATAAACGAAGTTGATGGAGTTAAATCTTTTGAGATTAGTTTACCTGATAATTTAACGGTTGTGTTTGATGAAACAAAAGCTAAGCTAGAAGATTTTAAAAAAATAATAAACGATTCTGATATATATAAAGTATTATAGTATGAAAACAATTAATAAAATATTCATTTTACTATTTATTGTTACAGTTATTTCTTCTTGCGGAAGTGAGGAAATACAAAATGAAGGGACTCCTATTAAAGTTTCTGAAGAAAATTTAATTACTGCTGAATATTCCATAGAAGGGATGGTTTGTGCAATGGGTTGCGCAGCTACT
>JAJCYN010000221.1 GCA_029262915.1 Flavobacteriales bacterium | reverse complement strand
TGTTAATAGCACAACTGGATGGGCTGTTGGAAATGCAGGAACTGTACTCAAAACAACTGATGCAGGTCTAAATTGGCTTCCAGAAGTTAGCGGAACAACTAACGATATCTTTTCCATCAGTATGCGAAACGCAACATTAGGGTGGTTATGTGGGAAAAATGGAACCATACATGTATATGCAATTAATCAACCTACAGATGTGGAAGAACCATTGTCGAGCGTTTCCGCTAAAGTATACCCAAATCCAGCAAAAGAGTATATAGAGGTGGAATTACCTAAGGTGGGAAATTGGGAAGTGCAGTTGTATGACATTAGAGGTAGGGTAGTTTATTCTGAAGGCATAAGAAATGATAAAAAAGCTGTGGTAAGAAAAAAGGAGTTAACCACTGGTCTTTATTTTGTGAAAATAATATTAGAAGGAGGAAAGACTATTCATCAGAAAATTGTTTTTGAATAAATAGCAAGGAGATTCTAATTATATTTATTGGAATGAAAAAAAATAATTAGGATTTTCCAACTTTTTTGATTTTGATTGCTCTTATATAATAGAGTTGAGTTAATAAGACACCTAAACAACCTAAGTGGTAATGAATTTTTAGGATTGTCCCAACGATTTGATAGGTTTACCACTTAGTTGTTTAGAGTTGTAACTTAACCGTTGAAAATATGTATTAACTTAAATTAATAATTATGAAAATTAAAAATGTAGTAATAATAGGTCTATTTTGCTTTGGATTAACAGTTGTTTCTTGCAGTAAAGACAGTTGTAAAGAATGTACTAACTGTAAAACATTAGCCAATACAACATTATGTGAAGATGACTTTGAAAAAACAAGCAATTTTAACGACCAAGTAGAGAATTTTGAATCTGATGGTTGTAGTTGTAATGATAAATAAAGCTATTGCTTTGTTTACTATTTAGTTAATAATGATAACCCCTCACAAATTGTGAGGGGTTCTTTAATAATTGGAGCTATGAAAAAATGTTTACTTATCTTGATTCTGCTATTAATAAATAGCTATGTTTTCACCCAAACAACCGATAATCAACTGTGGACTAATGCTTCTCTTGGATTGAAATTAAATAAAAAGTTGACACTTAATTTAAGAGAGGAATTTCGTTTTGATAATGATATTTCATCAAAAAAATTAACCTTTACAGAAATAGGACTAAAGTATAAGCTAAACAAACATTTCGCTTTTGTTCCAAGATTTAGGTTTATAGCTATCCCACAGAAAAAGAATAAACGCAGGTTTTCTTTTGATGTTTACTATAAGTGGAAAAAGAAGAAATTCCCTTTATCAGTAGGTTATCGGTTTAGGATTCAAGATACCAAGAAATTCAACTCAAAAAAGCAAGGTCAAGATTATATAAGGAATAAATTCACATTGGGTTATAATGCTTCAAAATTAGTTGATCCATTTATTGCTTATGAAATGTATTATCGATTTGATAATAAAAATGAGTTTAGAAAAACTCGACTTACGTTAGGCTTGGATTGGAAATTGAATAAAAGAATGAGTTTGACGACCTATTATCGTATTCAAAATGAAATAAATGTAAAAAAACCAGATAAGATAAAAGTTATAGGGTTGGCTTTCTCTTACAACCTTTCTTTGAAGAAAATATTGGCTACAAAAAAATAGTAAGGAGTCCGACATAAATCCTTTTATTTATCTATTTTAGTAACATTACATTCTAATTGTCAATTTTATTACACAGCGGTCTATAAACTTAATTTACATTAGTTAAATCACAAAACAAGAATACTCTCGGTACAACTTTTGTAATGTTAAAATTAGTATTCACTAAAAATATTAAATTATGAAAACAACCAAAATAATAGCTGTAATTACATTAATAATCGCAACGAGTTTAATGTCCTTTATAGGAGAAGAAAACTCAAACTGGTTAACCAGCTATAAAGATGCGGTAGCACAAGCTAAAAAAGAAAATAAAATGATTTTAATGGATTTTTCTGGTTCAGACTGGTGTGCCAATTGCATCAGATTAGAGCGAGGAGTTTTTGGAACTGAAGCATTTAAAAATTATGCAAAAGATAAATTCATCTTGTTAAACGTAGATTTTCCTGTAAAAAAGAAAAACAAGTTATCTCCTGAATTAACACAGCAGAACGAAGATCTTGCAGATAAGTACAATAAAGATGGGCAATTTCCTACTATAATTATTTTAGATGCAAACGAAAAAACATTGGCAAAAACAGGTTATAAAGAAGGTGGTCCTGAGATTTACATCAAACACTTAAAATCCTTATTAAAATAAGAATGAAAAAGATTGTTTCCACATTTATTCTTTTTTCGAGTATTTCGTTATTCGCAAACAGATCTGAAGTAAATGCTTATAAGCAAGCAGTAAAATTAATGGGAGTAAGGTTCGAAATAACTGCTGTTTCAGATGATGAAGCTCTTGCTCGAAAAAGTATTGAAGCAGGAATTGCAGAAATTAAACGAATAGAAAATTTAATCTCTTCTTGGGATCCAAAATCACAAACCAGCGAAATAAACAGAAACGCAGGAATTAAACCTGTAAAAGTTGATAAAGAGCTGTTTAATTTAATTGTAAGAAGTAAAAAGATATCAGAATTAACTGGTAGTGTTTTTGATATTTCGTTTGCCTCGGTAGATAAAATATGGAAATTTGATGGCTCTCAAACTGCTATTCCTTCCGAAGAAAAAATAAAAGCTTCTGTAGTTAAAATCAATTATAAAAACATTATCCTGAATAAAGAAAACAAAACTGTAATCTTAAAAGAAAAAGGGATGAAAATTGGCTTTGGAGCAATTGGCAAAGGTTATTCTGCCAATAAAGCCAAGCAAAAAATGATGGCTATGGGAATTAAAGATGGAATAGTTAACGCTAGTGGAGATTTAATTACTTGGGGCAG
>JAJCYN010000220.1 GCA_029262915.1 Flavobacteriales bacterium | reverse complement strand
CCAAAATCCCATAAATAAGTTAAATTACTACCAGTAGAACTATTAAAAACATAGATGTTATTAGTGGTTGAGTCTGTAAACATTACATATGCAGCATTACATTGTACAGGGCTTGAAACTCCTGTTACAGTTATCAGCTCTACCTGATAATTCCAACAAATACCATTGGGAACAATCCCGGGAATAGTATCAGCAGCAGCCAATACAACAGCAAAAATGCCATTGGCCAAAAAAGAATGATTAGGGTTTGCTAAAGAAAAAGTATCTAATAATGTGCCGTCACCAAAATTCCATTTTGCTCCACCACCACCATTAGGATAGGTTGATGTGTTTGTGAAGGTATAATTTCCGTTGCCATTATCTGTATAAGTAAAATCAGCAATAACATTACATGTTGTATAAATTGTATCGTAATAAGAAACAGTACATCCCCCAGTATCGGTAACAGCCAGTTCAACGGCATAAGTGCCTATGGCTGGAAAAAAATGATTCGGGTTTTGTACGGTGCTGGTAGTACCATCACCAAAATCCCATAAGTAACTACCCGGAGTACCCGTAGTAGTGTTGTTAAACGAAAAAGACCAATTGCCATTATCGGTATAAGTAAAACTTGGGGTAACATTGCAAGAGTTGCCTATAGTTATGGTATCAAAACCTACACTTAAACAAAACGTTGCATCTACCACAAAAAGCTGTACAAAATAAGTTCCATTAGAGGCATAAATCTGGTTCTGATTTGGATTTGCACTTATTACAGTGTCTCCATCACCAAAACGCCACTCAACTGTAGCAAAAGGTGAAGGCCCAGTAGGGTTAGAAGAAAAACTAATATTTCCAGCACCATTATCGATATAAGATATTACAACATTGCACGGAAGAGAAGTAACATTTACCATCTGTGTTATAGAATCTATACAACCAGTATTATAGGTAATTTCCAATTTAATTGGCCAATTATAATTAGCTACAAAGTTATTACTTGGGTTTTGGGCAGAACTTGTATCATTAACTCCATTTCCAAAGTCCCATAGCCAAGAAACAATAGAACCTCCTGTTGGTATAGAAGTATCTGTAAATGTGTAATTACCATTACCATTATCAGTATAGGTAAAATTTGCACTACCAACGCATTGAGCATTAGTATTAATAGTACTAATAATTACTATTGATGTTATTAGCATTACTTTAAGGAAAAAGAATCGTTTCATAAGCATGAATATAGTTGTAAAAGACCTAAAGATACCGAATTTTTAGCTTAACTTATTCACTTAGTCTAATTTTTGGCTATAAACCAATAAACATCAATATTCGCCTTTTATCAAAAACCACAAAATAATACAACAATATTTTATAATTTTAAGTTTTTAAACACTAAAACAGCATAAACATGACAAAAAACAACATATTATTCTCTTTACTATTAATAGGTGGAGGGAGTCTTTTTGCTCAACAAAATGAATCAATTTTTATCCAACCAAATGGAGCTAAGAATTTTGTTATTTATAAAGGTGATGATCTCATTACTGCTGAAAATTTGATAAAGTTGCACAAGAGAGATTTAGGATTGTTTAAAAATGATGAATTAGAAATTCTTAAAAGAGAAAACGATAATTTTGGGTTTACCAATTATCGGTATCAACAATATCATAAAAGTATTGAGGTTTATGGAGCACAATATTTAGTGCACGAAAAAAATCAAAAAGTAGTTTCGTCTAACGGAAAATTAGTAAAAGAAATTGCTAATGGAAATATTGCTTCATTAAGCTCAAATAAAGCTGTTAGTAAGGCTATTGCTCATGTAAATGCGACAAAATATATGTGGGAAAACTCGAGAGCAGAACAATTGTTAAAAAAGACAAAAAACGATGTTTCTGCCACCTACTATCCAAAAGTAGAATTGATTTATTTTGATAAGTATTTTACGCAAATTGGGAGTAATTATAAGTTAGCATATAAGGTAGAAGTTTACTCTGAGCAACCATTGGCAAAACAAGATGTATTTGTTGATGCACTAACGGGAGAAATTATTCATGCATTTAATAAAATTCATACAACCGAAGTTGCGGGTACCGCAATGACGAAATATGCCGGGAGTCAGTCTATTCAAACAGATTCACTTTCACCTACATCTTTTAGGTTAAGAGAGTACGCTCGAGGAGGGGGAATAGAGACTTATAATATGCAACAAGGAACGGATTATACGTTGGCAGTTGATTTTACAGATACAGATAATAATTGGAATAACGTTAATGCACAGCAAGATGAAGCTGCTACTGATGCACATTGGGCAGCAGAAATGACTTATGATTATTATTTAAGTCAACACGGAAGAAACAGCTATGATAACCTTGGTTCAACTCTTTTGAGTTATGTACATTATGATGCCAATTTTTCTAATGCTTTTTGGGATGGAATTAGGATGACTTATGGTGATGGAGATGGCACAAACTTTACGGCATTAACTTCATTAGATGTTGGAGGACATGAGATTACTCATGGAGTAACAGAATTTACAGCTAATTTAATTTATCAAGATGAGTCAGGAGCATTAAACGAATCGTTTAGCGATATTTTTGGAGCTGCTATTGAATTTTTTGCTGATCCTACAAATGCAGATTGGTTTATAGGAGAAGATTTTGATGTTAGTGGAAATGGATTCAGATCGATGTCTGACCCTAATTCTGCAGGAGATCCTGACACTTACTTCGGAAATAATTGGGCACCACTAGGAGGTGCTGATAATGGAGGGGTTCATTCTAATAGTGGAATACAAAACCATTGGTTTTATTTACTTTCTGTTGGTGGAAGTGGAACAAACGATAATGGAGATGCTTATAATATTACTGGTTTAGGTATAGATACTGCAGCAGCAATTGCTTATCGGAACCTATCAGTTTATTTAACTCAATCATCAGAATATGTAGATGCACGTAATGGAGCGATACAATCGGCTATAGATCTATATGGTAACTGCTCTAATGCTGTTATAGAGACTTCGAAAGCATGGGCTGCTGTTGGAGTTGGTTTTCCAATAGAGGATAATGATTTAACAGTTTTGGCAATAGAATCTCCTGCTACGGCTTGTGGATTAACCAATGCTGAAAATGTGACCGTTAAAATTAGAAACAATGGATGTTCTATTAATTTGTTAGCAGGAGATACTATTCCAGTTGCTTTTCAACTTGATGGAGGTGCAATAATAAACGAAGTAATTACCTTGGGGAGTGTCTTTAACGCTGGAGATACATTAACTTATACATTTACTACTACGGCTGATTTTTCTACTATAGGGATGCACAACCTGAGTTCGTGGGTAAAATACAACTTAGATGGACAACCATTAAATGACAGTGTTGTTAATGTACAAATTGAAAACAAATTACAACAGAATGTGGATGTCGCCTTGATAAACATTTTATCACCAATTTCTGGATGTTACCTTACCAATGCTGAAAACGTACAAGTCGCAGTTCAATTTTTGGGATGTGATTCACTAACTGCAGGAACCAATATTGATGTTGCGTTCCAATTAAATGGAGGAACAGTTGTTATGGAAACACTGACGTTAGGAACTACCTTGTTTGCTGAAGATACCGTGGTTTACACTTTTACTAATCCTGTTGATCTTTCCACGAATGGAACACATAGTTTGGATGCTTGGACCGCTTTTGCAATTGACAATATAAATGGTAATGATGCAATTAATGGGTACAGTATAAAGCATCCTTTTCCGTTGTTCGATAATGATGTAGTAACTTTTGAAAATAGTACTGCAGTACTTGACACAACGATTCTTATCAATAATATAGAATCGGATGTTTCGGTTTCAAATGCTTCTGCAGCAACAGGTAATTTTGCTTTAAGAATGACAGGAGGAGACCCGTTAAATTCAGGAATTACCCCTAATTTGGATACTGCTAACTTCTGGAGTAATAATATGGAGTTTGCTGCGTTTTCAAAGTTTTGTGTAGATGCTACAGGTTGGACTGCTGCTAGTTTATCTTTTGATTTAAGACAAACAATGTCACAAGCGTACAACTTTCAATTTGGACAATCTATTCCTGCAGCTAGTAGTTTAAGGATTGTTGTAAACGGAACTCAAATAGGTGGCACCTACAACCCCGTTACCGAAATAGGAGATCCTTTTGTTACACAATCTGTTAATTTAAATGCTTATGCAGGAACACAATTTGAGATGGTGTTTGAAACAAGAATGGGGTTTAGTGAGGCTGCGGATCCTCTGTCAATACTTGGGAGTGAAGGAGACAATGCTTATATAGATAACATCGTTTTTTCTCAGACTCCGGTTGGTGTAGAGGAACATGATGTTATTGAGAATTTAGGAGTTTATCCTAACCCCAATGCAGGTGTCTTTGTAATAGAATTTATTTCTAATGGAAACCAAGAAGTAGAATTAGAACTGTACAATATGTTAGGAAGTGTTGTTGTTTCAAAAACTAAATCGGTAGCTTCAGGAACAAACCGACTTAATGTTAATATTGCTAATCAACCTAATGGTATTTATTTTGTAAAACTTACTTCAGGTAAAAGTACCTACATTAGCAAAGTAGTTAAAAACTAGCTATTCTCGTTCTGAGAGTTTTGTAAAGAGTTCTTTATGAAATTCAATTAAATTATTTGGGGCGTAATATAGGTTTGCTCCCCAAACAATTTTGTTGATAGAAGCTTTTCCTATTCTAACATCGATATAATAGGAGATATTTCCAGGTTGGTTTATTTCAATACCATCAAGACTAAGAGTTTCGATTTTTTCTAATAAATAAACCAAATCAGCTTTACTGAGCTCTTTAAAAAAAATCTCCCTATCGTACTTAAAATCGTATTTATACACTTTACCATCTTCATTTAAAATATATTCATCATAAGCACCTGTAAATCCACCTCCTTTACCAACGGCATATCTTTTATTATCTACATTAATATTAGATACTGATTTCACCTCTTCAGCAGTTTTACAGCTAAACAGAATAAGTAAAAACGAATAAGTATAAATAAGCCCTCTCATATTATGGAAATAATATTAATTCTACATCTAAATACTAAAAGTATATAAAATACAGTTATGTAACTGTACTAACTTCAAAATACTACTGCTATGAACCATTTCACTAAGAAAAATGAGAAATTAGAAAAATTGCGAGGCATTTTCTTTCAACTAGGATTAATTATAGCCGGAGGGTTAATATTATTGGCTTTTGAATGGAAATCTTCTTATGTTATAGAACCGCCTGATTGTCAATTACCAGTAATTGAAATCGATATTGATGTACCTCCAATTACTTTTCAGAATCCTCCCGAAAAGCCTAAAGTAAAAATTATTCCAACAACATTTAATCCGGATCAAATAGACATAATAGATGATAACACATCTGAAATTGACCCAAGTCCGGCAATCGATCCAAACGAACTACCAGATTTTGTTCCAGATTTGACTGAAACAAATACCACTCCTAAAACTCCCGAAATTTTTACTATCGTAGAAAAAATGCCTCAATTTATTGGAGGAGAAAAAGCCCGATTAAAATATTTAAGAGATAATTTAAATTATCCTAGTATAGACAAATCTGCTGGAATTGAAGGAACGGTTTATTTAAAATTTTTAATAAATAAAAAAGGGGAAATAAAGAAGGTTAAAATTTTAAGAGGAGTAAGTGAAACTATAGATAGAGAAGCAGTACGTGTGGTAAAAGCTATGCCAAATTGGTCTCCAGGGAAACAACGAGGAAAAACTGTGAATGTAAGTTATAATTTTCGAATTTCTTTTAAATTGAATTAACTAACTATAAACTACTACTATGAACCATTTTAAGAAGAAAAATAAAAAATTAGAAAAATTAAGAGGAATTTTTTTTCAGTTAGGATTAATAATAGCTTGTGGGCTAACTTTATTGGCTTTTGAGTGGACTTTTCCAACACGAATAGCTGATTTAGGAGGCGTTATTGTTGAAGAAATAGAGGAAGATTTCGATTATGTACCTCCTTTTGAAAAGGAAAAAGAAGAAGTGATTGAAGAAAAACAGGAAGAAACAAAATCTAAATCCGAGGATTATGAAATCGTTCCAGATGATCATAAGGAAATAGAGGAAGAAAAAAAAGAAAAGAAAGAAGAGCCAAAACCGGAATTTAAAGAAAGCGAATGGGGGACAGTTGAACCGATAGATGAACCAACCCCTCCAGTATTTATGCCTCAAAAATGGCCACATTATAAAGATTGTGCTGATGCAAAAAATGAGGAGGAAAGGAAACAATGTACACAAGAAAAAATGTACAAACATTTTAGCAAAAACATTCGTATTCCTGAAGTAATAAAAATGAAAGGGGAAGGAGTCTATAAAGTATATGTTTATTTTGAGATCAACAAGAAAGGAGAAATAGATAAGGTAAAGGTTTTAAATGAAGGCGATAAGAAAATTCCTAAAGAATTGATAAGACAAGCATATAATGCAGTTAAAACATTACCCAATTTAATACCAGGTAAAAATTATGGAAAAAAAGTAAGTGTACCATACTCGGTACCAATTGTTTTTACGGTATTATAATTACTTCACCATCTCTTAATGCTTTAAACAACCATTTATTATCAATACATCTTTGTATTTCTTTCTCAATATCCTTAGATTCAGGATGATTAGAGTCATAATGAGGCATAAACGAATAATCAAAAATTCCTAGCCCTTCCCAAATAGGTTCGTTAATTTCTTTATAAGGAAAATTATATGGATCATCAACATGGTCAATTGGTTTTAAAGAAGTAGTAAGAATACAGATTCCAGCACTATAACCTGCATAAAGGAAATCATCTTTAACTACTAGCTCGTTAAATATGTTTTCAAAACCACTTAACCTCATAGCTTGTCGTAGTACAAAAGTATTGCCTCCACAAACCCATAAAGCTCCTAATGAACTTATTTTACTCCTTAATTTATCTTCTTTTCCAAAGTAATCTTGTAAATTCAGAACTTCAGTTTCAAATCCCAAATCATTAAGAAATGCTATTTCTTCTTTTTGATTTTTAGTCGCTTTATCTGAATCTCTCCCAACAAAATCGACAGCATTATTAATATGTCCAATCTTATTATTTTGAGAAATCATCTTTTTCAATTGCTCGGTATTATTCCCGAATTTATAAGATGATAAGTAATACTTCATTTCTATAAACTCTTAGTTCTACCACCATCTACAGGAACATTAATTCCATTAATGTAGCTTGCGGCTGGCGAGGCTAAAAACGCTACGGCATTTGCCACTTCTTCTGGCTGAGCAATACGTTTCATAGGGACGATATTTGCCATCTCTTGTTTAATAGCCTCTACATCTTTTCCGGTTTTTTCAGCTTTATTTTCTATAATGGATTTTAAACGAACGGTATCAGTAGCTCCAGGCAGTACGTTGTTCACTGTAATACCAAATTCCCCAAGTTCATTGGCTAAAGTTTTAGCCCAACTGGCAACAGCTCCTCTAATGGTATTTGAGACTCCAAGTCCATTTAAAGGTTGTTTAACAGAGGTTGAAATAATATTTATGATTCTTCCATAACCACTTTTTTTCATACTTTCCTTAACTGCTTGCATTAAAATATGGTTACAGATTAAATGGTTAGAAAAAGTATGGATAAATTCATCTGATTTGGCATTTTCAATTGGTCCTCCAGCAGGTCCTCCAGTGTTATTTATTAAAATATTAATTTCAACGTTGTTGGTTTCAATATAATCTTCAACAATTAATTTTAATTGAGGTGGAATTGAAAAATCTGCCGTTAAATAATGATGTTCTTGACCTTTAGAAGTATCTAATTCTCCACAAACTGTATTTAATTTTTCTCCATTTCTTGCAATTAGAATAATGTTAGCTCCAAGTGAAGCTAACTCTATTGCAATAGCTTTTCCTATTCCTTGTGTGCTACCACAAACAATAGCATTTTTTCCTATTAAATCTAAGTCCATCTGTAAATTTTAAGTTATTATTCAAAGGTAATATTTTATACCTTTATCTTTCTTATGAAATTTAATAAAATAGAATATAAAAAACCATTTTTTAAGATTAAAACGGAATTAAACGATTACTTAATAAAATATTCGAGAAGCCTTGAAATTCCATTGCAATATGAAGACTTATTAAGGTATTCCGAATTAATCCCTTTAGAAAATGCAAAAGGAGAACCTACTCTTTGGAATAGGGTGGTATTTAACACAAATGAGATGGATTATTTGTATTCAGGATTGGTTGAAATTTATCGATTACTAATTTCTGACGGTAGTAAAGTAGATCATCTTACGGTTGATGGTGTTGATTTTTGTAGTTATGGAAATTCTAAACCTTTTCGGATTAAAATTTTAAATCAGTTAAATGATAATTACGATTACTACTATATAAAAATAGCTGATGCATCTCGTGTTTATGGATTAGAATTAGAGCATCATTTTTCTCCCAATAAAATTAATTACATCTATTTTAAAAACACATTAATTGAAGAACATATAATAGGAATTCCAGGAGATCAATTTATTAACGAAGTAAAATCTGGACAACGAAAAATTAATCCAGTGCGACTTTCAAAAGAATTTGTGAAATTTAATGAACAGTGT
>JAJCYN010000219.1 GCA_029262915.1 Flavobacteriales bacterium | reverse complement strand
CTCCACTTAGATTTCGAAATTCTGCTACCTCTTTTTTGTTTTGAGCATTAGCAGAAATCGCAAATACCGCAGCAGAGGCTAATAGTAAATACTTTTTCATAATTTTTTTGTTTAGTTAGAATTTTTAGTTTTTGTAATGGAAACAAATATAATGAAATATCTAAAATGTTCGACCAATCATTTAATAAAAGGTATAAATTTTAGATTAAAAGAGATTTAATCTTGGATTTCAAAGGAGATTTTCATCAACAATGTTAGGTAAAGTAACTTTAAGGTTAGGTGTTCTTTCCATTTCTCTTTTAATAGTAAAAATAGCTTCTTCATTCCTTGCCCAGCTTCTACGAGCAATACCATTGTTTACATCCCAAAAAAGCATTGCTTTAAGTCTTCTGTTTGCGTCATCAGAGCCATCTAAGGTCATTCCAAAACCTCCATTGATTACTTCCCCCCAACCAACTCCACCACCATTGTGAATGCTTACCCAAGTGGCACCTCTAAAACTATCTCCAATTACGTTATGGATGGCCATATCTGCAGTAAACTGTGAACCATCATAGATGTTAGAAGTTTCTCTATAGGGAGAATCTGTTCCTGAAACATCATGATGATCCCGACCTAAATTGACAGGAGCAGATATTGTTCCATCAGCAACAGCTTTATTAAATGCTTCAGCAATTTTTGTTCTTCCTTCAGCATCAGCATATAAAATACGAGCTTGTGAGCCAACTACTAGTTTGTTTTCTTGAGCTCCTTTTATCCAAGTAATGTTATCTTGCATTTGTTGCTGGATCTCTTTTGGAGAGGTTGCCATTATTTTTTCTAATACTTCACAAGCAATGTTATCGGTAATTTGTAAATCTTCTGGTTTACCAGACGTACAGACCCAGCGAAAAGGACCAAACCCATAATCGAAACACATTGGTCCCATTATGTCTTGCACGTAAGAATTGTATTTAAAATCAATACCATTTTCTGCCATTATATCCGCTCCAGCTCTCGATGCTTCCAATAAAAAAGCATTTCCGTAATCGAAAAAATAAGTTCCTTTGGCTGCATGTTTATTGATAGCATCCGTTTGTCTTCTCAAACTTTCCTGCACCTTTTCTTTAAAGAGCGCAGGATTGCTTGCCATCATTTCGTTTGATTCTTTGCAGCTCATTCCAGCAGGGTAATAACCTCCTGCCCAAGGATTGTGTAGTGACGTTTGGTCAGAACCTAAGTCAACGTATATGCTTTTCTCATCAAATTTCTCCCATACATCAACAATGTTCCCATCATAGGCAATGGAAACAACTTCTTTCGCTTCTTTGGCTTTAGCAACTCTCGCACATAATTCATCTAAATCAGCAATTACTTCATCCACCCAACCTTGTTCGTGTCTTTTGTAAGTAGCATCAGAGTTTACTTCAGCAGTTACAGAAATCACTCCAGCAATATTTCCTGCTTTTGGTTGAGCACCACTCATTCCACCTAATCCAGAAGTAACAAATAGCTTTCCGGCAGTTCCTTTACTTGTGCTGAGCTTAGTCGAAGTAGTATCAATTTTTCTGCAACCGTTTAAAACTGTAATAGTTGTTCCGTGTACAATTCCTTGTGGACCAATATACATATAAGAACCCGCAGTCATTTGTCCATATTGAGTAACTCCTAGTGCATTAAATTTTTCCAAATCATCTGGTTTAGAGTAATTAGGAATCATCATTCCGTTGGTAACTACAACTCTAGGAGCATCTTTATGTGATGGAAATAATCCCATTGGATGACCAGAATACATTACTAATGTTTGTTCATCTGTCATTTCAGATAAATACTGCATACACAATAAATATTGAGCCCAATTAGAAAAAACAGCTCCATTTCCGCCATAAGTAATTAGCTCGTGTGGATGTTGTGCAATGGCATAATCCAAATTGTTTTGAATCATTAGCATGATGGATTTTGCTTGTATAGATTTTCCTGGGTATTCATCTATTGGACGAGCATACATTTTATATTCTGGACGAAACCGATACATATAAATTCGTCCGTATCTTTCTAGTTCCTCAGAAAATTCTTTTACTAGGTCAATGTGATGTTTTTTATCAAAATAACGTAAAGCATTTTTTAAGGCTAATTTTTTTTCATCTGTAGATAATATTTCTTTTCTTTTTGGAGCGTGACTAACTGTTATGTCTAATGTTTTAAATGGCGGTAATTCATTAGGAATACCTTTTTGTACTGTTTCTTTAAAATTCATTTTTCTATTCTCCCTGTTTTTTTATCATAACCATAAGGACAATGTTTACAGCCATTTTGACAACAATAACCTCTTTTTAATAGATACTTTTCAGTAAAAATAATATAACCTTCCTTGCTATAATAATATTCGTCTTTTTCTAAGTTATTTGTTTTTGAAAAACCATCCATATACCCAACAGTAAAAGTACAAAGATTAAGGTAAAAAGTTAGATTATGAAAATAAAAATAGGTAGGAATTATTTTTTAAGTTTATCTTTTAACTGAGCTATTATTTCTTTTTGATTCTGGATAATTTCGTTAAGCAATTCATTCTCTCGTTCTACTTTTTCTATTCTTTCAGTCAAATTAGAATAATCCACTCCATCTTCTTTTACTATGTTTTTAGAAGTAAACTCATCAGTAAAATGAGATACAGTAACATTTAGTGCATTAGCTATTTCAGTTAGTGTGAAAAAATTAACTTTTGAAGTGATTTCGATATGAGAAATTAGAGTACGGGTTTTATTTATTAAATCAGCTAATTCTTGTTGACTAATTCCTTTTTCAGCCCTTAATACTTTTATTTTCTTGCCAATATCCACGTTGACAATTATAGATAATTATAAGTTATCAAAAAGATATTAATATTGTCGTATAGATAATTTTATTAACTTTGGATAAAAGCGAATAATAATGAAACTTTTTAAACCAATCAATTTATTGATAGTTGATGATAGTATTTTAATAGCTGATGCTATGAAACAGTTGTTTAAAGAATCAAACAATATAAATATTATAGGAATCTGTTCTGATGGTAGCGAGGTATTATCATTTGTTCAACAAAATAAAACAGATGCCATATTTATGGATATTATGATGGAAAGAATGGATGGGTTTAAGGCAATAAAAGAGATCAAGAATTATAATTCGAAAATTAAAATAATAGGATTTTCTTTAATAAATCATACTTTATTCATTAGTAAGATAAAGAATATGGGAGCCGATGGTTTTATATCAAAATATGATGCAGATAAGGAATTAATGCTGAAGGAATTATATAGAGTAATGAGTTTGTAATTATGTAGGTGTTAATGTAGAGGATCGGAATATTGTTTTATAATTTTGAGAACCAATGCTTGAAGTTAATGAAAATAACATCCCTTTAACTCCTATTCAGGAAGACTTTCTGACCCAGAAAAACATTAATCTTTATGTACTACGAGAAGATTTAAACCATCCAGAAATATCTGGTAACAAATGGCGAAAATTAAAATATAATCTCCAAGAAGCTAAGAAAAAAGGATTTAATCAGCTTTTAACTTTCGGAGGAGCATTTTCTAACCATATTGCTGCAACTGCAGCATTAGGTAGGGATTTTGGATTTAGAACGATAGGAATAATAAGAGGAGAAGAAGCATTGCCATTAAATGCTACTTTACAATCAGCTCAAAATAATGGAATGATTTTTAAATACGTTTCAAGAAAACAGTACCAAGAAAATAATAAGTATGAAAAATCATTTGTAGAAAGTTTGGAAAAGGAATTTGGTAAATTTTATTTAGTTCCCGAAGGTGGATCTAATGTATTTGCTGTCAAAGGTTGTGCAGAGATAATTAATAATATTAGTATCGATTATGATGTTATTTGTTCTGCTTGTGGAACAGGAGGAACAATTGCAGGAATTATTGCTTCAGTTGATCAAGACAAACAAGTTTTAGGTTTTCCAGCTTTAAAAGGGGGAAAATTTTTGAAGGAGGATATTCAACAATTATTATTAGCATATAAAAACGAATTAAATTGTAAAGTAGAAAACACTAACTGGAATTTAATCACTGATTATCATTTTGGAGGATTTGCAAAAGTGAAGCCCGAATTGGTCGATTTTATTAGGTCATTTAAAGAAAACCATAATATTTTACTTGACTTTATTTATACAGGAAAAATGCTTTTTGGTTTATTCGATATGATTAAAAGCTCGAATCAATTGGATAGTAAGACAATAATAGTGGTTCATACTGGTGGAATTCAAGGTAATAAAGGTTTTGAAGAAAGGCTTAATATTGTAATATAATCAAAAATGGACTGTTAATATCTTACTGTTGTACCTAATGTGTCTGGTGTTATCAATAATACCTTTGTGGCAGTGAGAAGAAGGTTTTTTATATTATCCCTTTTGTTGTGCAGTTGGTGCTATAGCCAAGCACAACCTGCTGAAAGACGTATTACCAGAGAAGAATACATTGAAATATATAAAGATGATGCGATTCGAGAAATGATGAAGTCTGGCGTTCCGGCAAGCATTACCTTAGCTCAAGGTATTTTAGAGTCTGGTGATGGGAATAGTCCTTTAGCTGTTTACGCAAAAAATCATTTTGGAGTTAAATGTCATTCCAAATGGAAAGGAGAATCGATGCGTTTAGATGACGATGAAAAAAATGAATGTTTTAGGAAATACGAAACAGTTTATGAGTCATTTAGAGATCATTCTAATTTTTTAGCTACACGCTCTCGTTATGATTTTTTATTTGAGCTAAAAATAACTGATTACAAAGGATGGGCAAAAGGATTAAAAAAAGCAGGCTATGCTACCAATCCTAAGTATGCTGATATGCTTATTATGTTGATCGAAAAAAACAATCTAGATCAATATGATAATTATGCCAAGGTTCCACCTCGAAAATTAACTAAAAATAGAAACTCTAAGATTTTGGCATCAGGCAAAAAGAGTCGCTTAATAAAACTGCATAATAATATTAAATATATAAAAGTAAAAGAAGGAGATACTTTTTATAGAATTACTAAAGATTATGATATGAATCTTTGGCAAATTTTTAAATACAATGATTTGAATAAGGGAGATGTGCTAAAAGTAGGTGACATCATCTATTTACAACCGAAAAGAAATAAAGCAAGAGAAGATTTTCATATTGCTAAGAAAGGAGAGACCATGCGAGATATCTCTCAATTATATGGAGTTAAGCTAAAAAAATTGTATAAAAAAAATATGATGATTATGGGTACTCAACCTAATGTAGGAGATAAAATTTCCTTAAAAAAGAAAAAGATTTGAGATTAAGAGGAAAGCTTACAATGTAAGTTTGAGTATAATATTCAACGATAACATTTCTAAATCAGTCGAAATATTTTATAACAAAATAATTTAATGGTTATTTTACGCCAAAATTTAGTTTTTGTTTAAAAGAGATATATTCGGTCAGCTTATAATTTTTCGGAAATTTGTTATTCGAATTTTTGGAATAATTACCTATTTGAGGTTTAATCGTAAAAATATTCCCAAAATAAAAGGAGCAGAGATCATTAAAGATTTACCATTAGAAAATGTGTTTTTTATTTCAAATCATCAAACCTATTTTGCAGATGGTGCTTTTATGTTTCATATTATTCATAGTGCATTAGATGGTTATCCCAATAAAATAAAATTAAAATCAATCTTAAAATGTACTAGAACTAATTTGTTTTTTGTAGCAGCAGAAGAAACAATGAAAGCAGGTTTATTACCTAAAATTTTAGGATTAGCTGGAGCCATTAGCATAAAAAGAACTTGGCGTGAAGCAGGTAAAGAAATTAAAAGAAAAGTAGATGTTAAAGACGCAGATAACATTGAAAAAGCATTAGATACGGGCTGGGTAATTACTTTTCCGCAAGGAACCACTAGGCCTTACGCTGAAGGAAGAAAAGGTACAGCTCATATTATTAAAAACTATCAACCAATTGTTGTTCCTATTGTTATAAATGGATTTAGAAGAGCTTTTGATAAGAAAGGATTATTTATAAAAAAGAAAGGAACAGAATTACAAGCTACCATTAAAAAACCATTAGATATTGATTATAATGATAATGTAGAAAATATATTACACAAAGTGATGGATTCTATTGAGCAAAGTAAGAAATATGAGTGGAGGTCTAGTAATTAGTCCATCGATTGTGTTGGCGAGTTAGCCATTTCAACCATTTTGGCGTATTCTGCTGGAGTTAAATCATTATAATAGTAGTTGACAGGATTTACAGGTTCTCCATTTTTCCTAACTTCATAATGACAATGAGGACCAGAAGAAAACCCTGTATTACCAACATATCCAATAACATCACCTCTTTTTACTTTTTGTCCAACCTTACAGTTTAGTTTACTCATATGTCCATATAAAGTAATATAGTTGTACCCGTGATCTATTTTTACAACATTACCATATCCTCTAGATTTTGCATCAGCTTGTATAACTTTTCCATTTCCTGTAGCGTAAATAGGTGTTCCTCTTGGGGCAGTGAAATCCATTCCTGCATGAAATTTTACGTATTTTAAGATAGGATGTATTCTATTTCCATATCCGTGAATTCGCTCAGTTTGAACAGGTTGGATGGCTGGTAAAGCGGCTAACATTTCTTCTTTTTTCTTTGCCATTTCAAATACTTCATCAAAAGATTTTGATTGAATGTATAGTTGTTTCGATAGCTTGTCTAATTTTTCTGCTGTTTTAATTATTAACTCAGAATCGTTGTAGCCTTCTAGTTCTTTATATCTATTAATTCCTCCAAAACCAGCTTTTCTAATTTCATCGGCAATAGGCTCAGCCTCAAAAATTACACGGTAAATATTATCATCTCTATGCTGAACATCTTCCATCACAACAGAAAGTTGCTCTAACTTTTTATTTAAAATAACATATTGAGAAAGCATTTGTGCATTATCTCTTTTCAATTGTTTCTCTTTAGGAGAATCTATGAAAGTATAGGCTAAGCCATAAATAACAACACCAATAACTAAACCAGCACCAAGAAACATAAAAGAC
>JAJCYN010000218.1 GCA_029262915.1 Flavobacteriales bacterium | reverse complement strand
ACCCCGGTATCAAAGCAATTTCATTACGAGCAAAATAATTTACATTTCCGTTGGCCAAAATTATAGCTCTAGAATATATTTCATCCCCCACAGAAACCTGGGGCAAATTATTAGTTCCCATAATTACTCCAGAAGCAATGGAATGAGGCCAAACATTAAAATCAACAATATTTTGTCGCTCTCGTAGTCTATATAAATTGTATAATAGCATGTAATCCAATCCGTTAAAAATCCCTGTAACAGTACCGTATTGCTGTGAAAACAGTTTTTTAGCAAATCTATTAGTGGACATCCAACCAACACCAAGACCTGGACCACTAAAATTACCATTATGTTCAGGATTTATTTGTGGTGCTAGATTTAGAGCTGATATAGCCTTGCATAAAATATCATCAGGAAGGATTTTTGAAAACAAATTAGCATTCAATAAAGGATAAAATGCCTCCCATCGATAATTTGGATCTTCTGAAATACTAATTATCTGATCTTGAACACTTTGAAATGGATTTATTATTCCTGTAGCTTTTAAATCTACATTCGAAATAGAACCTAAAATCAACCTTTGTGAATCATTATCTTGATTCCCATCAAATCCAGCTCCTAGCCAAGAAGCTTGTAAAATGTTACTAGCATTAACAGGGAGCCCCATAGATTGTGCTATACGTGCTACAGGCCATGCCCATACCAGAAAAGCTGAACCTGTAACAACTCCTTGAATTGGAGTTAAATCGGGATTTAGATTTAGCCATGCATGTCCCTCAAGCCTATGGGTAATTCTAAATGTTATATCTCTAGCTTTTTGCCTAAAATTTTCTTGTGTTGTAATCATATTATGGTTTGATGCACTTATTTCATGTTTAACCATTTTATTTCCATCAACATAATTAAAGATAAGCTTTAAACCCTGCAAAACATGGATAATCTGATCAGGAGAAAAATATTCATCCTTCCCCCCTATATAAGTATCACTTGCTGTAGTAACGTTAATCCATTCTATACCAGTAAAATTATATGGTTTTGGAGTTTTATTCAATGAATCAAAATTTGTTTGTACAACACCTGTTCCTGAAGTACTAGTTGGAAAATCATCCCAAACATCACTACGCATATAAAATCCATCCTCTTGATCAGTATAATTGGGAGGAACTAACCCATCAAAATGAGAATTTCCCACTCTATCTAACCTGTTTAGTGCTTCTAATGCATCATACAAATCGGTTAAGGTTACTGCTGTGGGTTTTCCTTCATTTGACAATCTAGCATATTCGGTAGCTAAAACACTTAAATACTGGCCCAAATTTACACCCTCATCAGCAAAAAGAAGTTCATGATTCTTCCTTCTAGCAGCAACTAACCCTTTTCCTGGCCCCAACCCTTTTACCCTAAAATAATCCAAATTAGCCCTGTAGGTTTCATATTTTTTCAAATTAAGAGCTGGGGTTTGGGCAAATCCTTTTGCACTTAAGCATATTAGTAGAAATAAAGTGTATCTTTTAATTGTTTTCATAAAATTAAATTTTTTAAGGTTAAAATATAATTAATGAGATAATTTTTTAAGCACTCTCCCTTGCTCTTCAATCATTTTTTGCTGTTTAATGGTGTACAATGTCAATTCCTCTATTTTCTGTAATAAAATAGCATTCATTTCACCCAAGCTTACACCATCCTTTAGTACTTCTTTTTCTGATGGGACATTTGGTAAATGTTTGTTTTCTTTTACAAATTTTTCTATTTCACTTAAAGGGGTTAAAACATAGTCTTCCTCAAAAACAAAATCATACCATTGATCTATGTTTACAACAATTGCTTGTGCTCTAACAGCTCCTAAAACAGAGAGTTTAAAACTAGAAACCATTTCAGTCCCTATCCCAACATTACCATCTCTGTGTATAAATAATCTGGTATTATCTCTAATCGTTACATCAGAAATACCAGATTGATTAGTTGCTCCTGTATTAGGTATAGAGGAAAACCTGAACGATCCAAGAAGATCAGAATAAATTACTGCCCCTCCATTGTTAGCCCCATTATTTGCCGTTTTCCATAAACCAATATTGCCAGATACAGTCCTTGATGCATTAAACCCAATATAGCTGGTCCCGTAGTGCAATGCATGTCCTCCAGCATCACCTATTACTAATTTATTGGTACCACTACCTACCTGTAATCTGTCTTCAGGCACATTATTTCCAATACCTACATTTCCTGTTGATTCAGCAATCACCAATTTTGGATCTGCATCCATTGTTAATCCACTGGAAATAGCAAAAGCATTATCATTATCTTTAACTCCAACTGACCATTTTGAATTGGATTCAAATCCTTCATCAAAACTAATGTAAGCATCTCCTGCACCAGCACCATCAGCATTACCTACCACATGAATCTGTCCTTGTGTTTGTTCTCCAGGTAAACCTTTAACTTGAAGTTTACTTTGTGGGGTATTAGTTCCTATCCCCACATTCCCCGTATTAAAAAAGACATCCGGTGAATTCGATTGCCATAAATTTGCCAAACCAGAAATTGATAAAGGGTCTTGCCAAGTCATTACACCATCTCCATCGGATACTGGAATATGCCCATCAACAGCTCCTGTTCGCATTCTAATTTGACCATTTACATCTAAAGCTTCGGTAGGAACAAAGTTTGAGATACCAACAAACCCAGTTGCTTCTGCAATTACCAATTTTGGATCTGCATCCATCGTTAATCCTTTAGAAATGGCAAAAACATTATGATCATCTTGAACTCCAACTGACCACTTTGAATTGGGTTCTCCTCCCTCATCAAAACTAATGTAAGCATCTCCTGAACCTAAACCAGAATTACCCACTACATGAACTTGTCCTTGTGTTTGTTCTCCAACTAATCCTTGTACTTGAAGTTTGCCTTGTGGATTATCTGTGCCTAATCCAACAGAGCCATCACCTTTAACCACAAATACATCTTGGTTAGTTGCATTATTGGTTACAGAGTAGGCTATTAAGGCTTCATTTTCTACTATATTTTTTATGCCATACATTTTATTTGTTATAGGAAATGTTGCAGGAATGTTATTAAATAATTGAATACCGGCAGTTTTATTAACAGTGCTTTTTATGTTTAATTGATATTTAGTATCAGGAAAAACCCCAATTCCCATATTGCTTTGTGTATAACTAGTTCCTCTTACATCTAATTTTGCTACAGGACTATTGGTTCCAATACCAACGTAAGTTGGACAATCTACTCCTGTATACATAACACTTTTAGGAGACAAATCTAATGACACCCAAATTGGAGTACCAACACCTGTTCCAGTACTTGTTATACATGAAGTTGCAGACCTATAAATAGATTCCTGTAAACCACTTTTATCTAAGCTGGTTACTTTACCATTGTTATCTACTGTTAAAATTCTTTCTTTGGGTGGTCCAAGAATAATTTTTAATT
>JAJCYN010000217.1 GCA_029262915.1 Flavobacteriales bacterium | reverse complement strand
GAATATGAAATAAAATTATTTTCAAAGGACTTCCCATCAACTAAACCTATCATTGTATTTAGAAGACAAGATGGTTACATCGCTTCGCAATATAGAAGGTTTGTTAAAAATGGCTTTAGAGGTTCATTTACCGATTTTATCGATTTGGAAAATGATCAAGGATTTTTTAAAAAACAAGATTTAGATTATTGTTATCAAATACAAATTTTAGAAAAATATTTCGAACATAAACCTATTGTTCTTTTTTATGATGAATTAAGGAATGATCCTAATTTATTCGTTAAAAGGCTTACTAATTTGTTAAGTATTTCTATAAATTTTCAATCTCTTAATTTAAATAAAAAACATACCTCTTATTCAGAAAAGCAATTAAAAGCTATTTTATCAATCGGAAAATATATTAATTTAAGAAAACGAAGAATTTTTAAAAATAGCTTGATCCATCTTTTTTTTAGAACCTATCTGAACATAATACGATATTCTACGCTATATCTTTCAAAATACTTACCTGAATCATTTTTTGGAAAAGAACCAATTATACCTAAAAATGAACTTGAAAAAATTAAACTTTTTTATAAAGATAATTGGGAGAAGTGTTTTATTTATGCTGAAACTAATAACAAAATACCCCCAACAAATACCCCCAACCATAATTAATAGATCATTTCCTATGTCAGTATTAGAGAGTTACGCCAGCTAATATTTATCCTAGAACATCATATAATCTTCAGGGTTAATAGGAATGCCATTATACCACAACTCAAAATGTAAATGTGGACCTGTAGAGAGTTCTCCTGAGTTCCCCACAATAGCAACTACTTCTCCAGCCTTTACATAATCTCCTACTTTTTTATGTAATACCGAGTTGTGCTTGTAGATAGAAACAATGTTGTCTGCATGTTGCATTTGTATTACATATCCTGTTTCAACGGTCCACTCTGCAAAAATAACTGTACCATCCAATGTAGCTTTTATAGCTTCATTTTTTGGAGCAACTACATCAATTCCAAAATGTTGTTTTTTAATATTAAATCTGCTAGTAACTGTCCCTTTTAAAGGCTGTAAAAAAATAAAACTACTAATGTTTCCTGGTGTGCTCCCCGCTTTATTAAACAAGTTGTATTTCTCTTCTGTTTCAATCATACTTCTTAAAACAGAATCTTCTTCAATTGGCTCATTTCTAATAGCTGCATAGTTTACTGTAGAGTCTATATACGTTTTATCATCAAAAGTAATTGGTTTACCTTGTATAATGTGTTTAATATTATCTATGTATAGGTTATTTTCAGTCAAAACAACCTCAATAGAATCACTTTTTAGGAAATTTTCTACCCCTTGTTTTCTAACATTCACATTAGCATAACCTGGAATAAACTCTTTTAAAGGAGTAAAAGCAATTAACATAATTACCAGTAATATCAATACCAAAGAGCTTATACCAATAATAACAAAAACATTTAATTGAGAAAGTCTTAATGAAATCTTTTCTTCAAATGTATCATCATTTAAAATTACCAAACGATACTTATGTTTTAATCGTTGAAATTTCTTAGGCTTGTCTTTAAAATCTACCATAATAATCTTCGCAAATATACCCAAACCCAATTTAATGCAAAAATTAACAAAGTGTAATAATTCTGAACAAAATCTAATCCTAAAGTAGATAATAAGTATTTTAGCAGACTGTATATACTAAACTAGCTTTTAAGTAGTTTATTTAGCACTTTAGTAAGGCTTGAAAAAGAATTTAAATATTGGGTTAATTGCAATAGTAATACTTACTATTGGTATTCTAGGTTGCTCTAAGAAAAAGAAAGGATTTACTCATAGAGCCTATCAAAACACAGTCTCTCGTTTTAATGGATATTTTAATGCTAAAGAAATATACAAATCCAATAAAAACCGAATTTATGAAGAACATAAAGATGATTTTTCTGAAATAATTCCACTTTTTGTTTATCCTGATGAAGCCCAAGCTAAAGCGATGTATCCTGATATGGATAAAATTATTGAAAAAACATCTACAGTAATTGACAGACACTCTATGTACATTAAGAAAGAAGAGTACAATCGGTGGATTGATAACAGCTATATGTTAATGGGTAAAGCACGTTTTTACAAACAAGAATACTTTGTTGGAGAAGAGGTTTTTGAATACGTAGCGAAAGCTTTTAAAAAAGAAGATGTAAAATATGAAGCCTTAATTTGGCTTGCCCGAACCCATATTGAATTAAACAATATGAACAAAGCTGAATCTTACTTAACACTAATTGAAGAACAAGGTGTTCCCAAACAATACAGTAGTGAATTTAATGCACTATATGCTAATTTTTACATCAAAAAACATAATTATGACGATGCGATAAGCAATCTATCAAAATCATTAGAAACAACTCGTAGTAGGAAAGAAAAAAGAAGGTTTAATTATGTACTTGCTCAATTATGGTTGAAGAAAAAAGAATTTTCCAAAGCCTCTGAACTGTTTTCTAAAGTAATAAAACTTAAACCTGAATATGATATGATGTTTAATGCTAAAATAAGCAGAGCATTATCCTTTGATCCTGCTTCAGGAGAAGAAAAAGACATTAAAAAAATGTTATCAAAAATGGTTAAAGATGGAAAAAATGCTGAATTCTTAGACCAAATTCATTTTGCGTTGGCCGACATTGCTTTTAAAGAAGGTGATGAACCTAGAGGCATTAATCACCTTCAAAAATCTGCAGCTTTAAGTGTATCAAACAACAAACAAAAAGCATTATCTTATCTAAGACTTGGTGAATTGTTTTATGACAAACCGCTCTACCTTGAATCTCAGGCTTATTATGATAGTTGCCTAACCGTTCTGCCACAAGATTACTCACGCTATGAAGTAATTTATGAAAGAGGTAAGGCATTAACCCGATTGGTTGATAATATTTTAATTGTTCAAGAAGAAGATAGTTTACAAAAACTAGCTGGTAATGAAAGTTATAGAGATCAGGTAATAGAAGGATTAATTCAAAATGCCATTGAAGAAGAGGAGCGTAAAAAAGCAGAATTAGAAGGGGGCGATAATTTCAACTTTATAGACAATAATTCCACTATCGCATCTAATCTCCCAAATTCAGGAAAATGGTATTTTTATAATACCACAACACTCGGTTTTGGATTTACCGATTTCAATAAAAATTGGGGCAACAGAAAATTACAAGATAATTGGAGGAGAAGCAATAAAGAAACTATTGCCTCTTTTGAAGATGATTTAACCAATGAATCTGATACTATCAGTTCTGACAGTACTAAGGCCAAAGTTAATAAAAAAACTACCCCTGAATATTACCTACAATACATTCCTTTAACAGATAAAAAAATGAATACTTCTCATAATAAAATTATAGAAGCACTATATGCATTAGGAAACATCTATCGTGAAGATTTTCAAGATTATAAAAATTCCATAAAATCATTTGAAGATTTAATTACAAGGTATGACACTTGTAAGTACAAACTACCATCATGGTATAATCTATATAGAATAAGTTTATTGATAGATGACGATGCTATGAAACAGAAATACAAAAACCTGATTCTCACCAACTATCCTGAAAGTGAATATGCTAGAATTATACAAGACCCTACGTATAATAAGGTTACTAGAGAAAATAGAAAACGTGTTGATAATTATTATAGTATTGTATATGATATGTATAATGACAATTTGTATGATAAGGTACTAATTCGATGTAAAAAAGCAAAATCCATTTTTGCTGACAACCATTTACAAGATCATTTTGATTTTTTAGCTGCAATGTCTGT
>JAJCYN010000216.1 GCA_029262915.1 Flavobacteriales bacterium | reverse complement strand
ATATATGTAGCTCAGTCAACATCCATAACTCCAACCTATTTGTTTAATGGATTTACAGAAGGGTTAACAGCATTTGCTCCAGCTTTTTTCTATGTGTTGAATGTAGACGACAAAAAACACGATAATGCATACTTATGGACGAGTGCCATTGTAGAAAGTCGAGATTTTCCAGGCTTTACTTTCAAAGGATTATTAGGCACTTCTTGGGGGAGCAGATTTGAAATCAAAAATAATCCTCAACCAGATTTAAAATGGCCAATCCACGAATTAAAGGTTACTAATTCCGAAGGTAATAATAAAAAAATGGAGTTTCCATTTACCTTTGCCGACCAAGCTGTTCTCAATCCATCCTACTATCCATATTATTTACAAATAGACTCATCCTATTGGTGTGATAACCTTATTCCCATAACAGATTATATGGAAAATAGTGTGGAGGATAATATTGGTAAGGTTCCTTTTATTTGGATGATGGATGAGGCCAACGAATTGCAAAAAGTAGCCGTTTCGTGGCCATTAGTTTTGGCTACTCAAGAACGTTTGGATTTTTGGAGGTTTCTTCAGGAAAATAGTGGGATAAATAATTACCACGTTACCGAAGCAGTTGAAAAAGCCAAGGCTGAATTTACTGAACAACACAACAAGGAAATAGAACAATTAAAAGGGGAGCATCAAACTGAAATTCAAAGTATTAGAGAAGATGAAGCTGGAAAAGTAATGGAAAATTTAACTTCTGTTTTATTGAATCTGGATACTACAAATGTGGTAACCACTTCTTCGCCTCCGGCAAGTTCACCTCCTGCAGCTGATACAGAAAAAATTGTAGACGAAGCAGTTCCAGAAGTTAAAGAAGAAGAAAGCACTTTATCCAACGACCCATATATAGATACAGCATTATGCACATCCTGCAATGAATGTTTGGACATTAATGGAAATTTATTCAAATACAATGCAGATAAAATGGCGTTTATCGACAATCCAAAAGCAGGAACATTTAAAGAACTTGTTGAAGCAGCTGAATTATGTCCTGTATCAATCATTCACCCTGGTTCTCCTCTTAATTCCGATGAAGCAGATTTGGATGATTTAGTCGAAAGAGCAGCAAAATTTAATTAATAGGATGGGAGAAGATTTTCTCATACCACTAGCTATTCTTGTAGGACTAGGCTTATTGTTTGGACTTATTTTGGCAATTGCATACAAACAATTTAAAGTTTTTGAAGACCCAAGAATTGATGTAGTAGAAGGTTTATTACCCAATGCGAATTGTGGTGCTTGTGGTGTTCCAGGATGTAGAGCATTTGCAGAAGAAGTGGTTAGTGGAGAATCAAATCCTGCTAAATGTACCGTAAGTTCAGAAGAAGGAATAACTAACATTGCCAACTTTTTAGGTGTTGAAGCCAGTCAGGAAGATAAAATTGTTGTCCGATTACTCTGTGCTGGAGGAATTAAAGAGGCTCATAATCTAGCAAGTTACAAAGGAGGAATGAGTACTTGTAGAGGTGAAGCTGTAGTTGTTGGTGGAAGCAAAGACTGTTCCTGGGGCTGTTTAGGGCTAGGAGATTGTGCAAAAGCTTGCGATTTTGATGCAATTACTATGAGCGATGATGCACTACCAGTTGTTGACACTGAAAAATGTACAGCTTGTAATGATTGTGTTATTGAGTGTCCGAAAAACTTATTTAAGTTGATGCCAATTACCCAAAAATTATTAGTTCAATGCCGTTCATTATTAGAAGGAGATTTAGCAGAATCAAAATGTAGTGTGGCGTGTACAGGATGTTCCAGATGTGTGGCTGATTCTGCTCCCGATGTGATAGAAATTAGAGAGAATTTGGCTATTGTAAATTATGAATTAAATGATTTAACAACTTCAGCTGCAGTTAAAAGATGTCCGACCGATGCCATCGTTTGGTTAGAAGGAGATAGTCAGTTTGAAGAAAAAACAAAACCAAATTTACCATTAGGAAGAGTTGAAGAAGTGATTGAAAAAGAAGTTTATTATCAATAAAAGATAGTGTTATGAACGAAATGATAGAAAAACTAGCTTATAAAATTGGAGAAGGATTTCAGGCTTCCTCATTAAATAATAATGGTAGCAAAATAAATGCATTTCATAGAACTGTTACTACGCACGAATCTTCAGATATTTCTTTTATTAATGGGTTGGTTTCAACTGGATTAAGAGGTTCAGCCTGGCTAGATGGCGAAAAAATAATAGGGAATTATAACCAATTTTTAACCGCTTCGCGTCAACACCTTCCTTTAGTAATCAATACGAATGCAAGGTTGGTTGGAGAATCAAATTATTCCACGCTTAATAATTATGGAAACATCAACGCCATTCAAGAAACAGGATGCTTTCAATTAGTGGCAACATCTCCACAAGAAGAAGTTTATTTAACATTGATAGCTCATCGGATAGCAGAATTTTCTTTAATTCCAGGAATTGTAATAGCAGATTATACAACTCTAAATAATGAAATTATATTTCCAGAAGATGAGTTAATCATCAACTATTTAGGAAATCCAGATGACCACATTGATTGTCCAACACCATCACAAAAAATAATCTTTGGTAAAACCAGAAGAAGAATTCCTAATTGGTTTAGTTTTGATATTCCAGTAATGTTGGGTTCAAAAAAGGATGGAGAAGCCATTGCTAATGAAGCCGCAGCAAACCAAGAATATTTTTACAAGCATTTACCTCAGTTAATTCAACAGGCATTTCAAGAATTTAACAATGTATTTAATGCTGATATAAAATTGGTAAACTCAAAAGGAAATTCTACGGAATATGCTATTGTTACTATTGGAGGTATGATTAATGACTTATACCACCAAGTGCCTGACGAAAATAAAAATGCTGAACTAATAACGATTAATCAATTGAATCCTTTCCCTAAAGATGCTGTTTCAGAAATCTTAAAAGGAAAAAAAACCATAACTATTTTAGAAAATACAACTGGACAAGGAACAGCAAAATCAAGTTTCTATCATCAAGTTGTTGATGCCTTGAAAGGCTCCAATATCAAAATTTATAATGCAAAATATGGTATCAATTTAACCGTTGATTCTTTTGGAAAAGCGATTCAACATATGGTTGCTAACCAATCCAAAACAGCTTATTATCTCGGAACGGAGTTCACTAAAACTTCAACATATCCAAAACACGAAATCTTATTAAATGAAATTGACAAACAATATCCTGAAATAAAAAATGAAACGGTCGGAACAAATAATTCAGATGTAAATGGTTCCTCTAATCACCAAGATGAAATCCTATTGGCTGTTAGAATGTACCAAGATAAAGGCCCAAACTATTCTCATTTATCGCGTTTTTATGATGATACCGCCTTCTTTTATGAGCACAACGAACACAACGAAATAGTTGCAGACCCATTTGCTGCTATTCCAATTCTACCAAGCGCAAGTGCAAGTTTTTTTAATCAAAGCAAGAATAGAACCTTAGTACCTTTTTTAGATTTGAAAAAAATTGCTGAAGAAGGAACAGAAAACTATGTGCTGTGTCCTGAGTTACATCCAATTGTTATTGGAGTAGAACAGCTTGTGAAATCAGGAATTGATATGGCAACCGCTAAAGGAAATACAATGACCAAATTGACTCCTTTGCTCAAAAATTTAGCTAAAGTAACGAGTAAAACCATCAAAGAGACAGAATTTGACACAGTTAAGGGTTTTCTTCCTTCAGCTTTTGAAAATTTAACTTCTCAAATGAAATTAGAAGGAGAAAAACTGGAAGCTGCTCAAACAGAATTTAATTTAGTAATAAATGAAATTGGCAATTTGCCAGTTGTAGCTACTGATACCTTCTTTTTTGAACCTGACACTTTGGAAACAGGAAGCGGAGAATTATTTTCTTTAGTAGTTGACCCTTCTGTCTGTACGGATAATCCAATGTCTGCAACGCTTGGAGAGGGAGTTGTAATGGAAACACAAACAACAGAAAATTTGGAGAACATTAACAAGCAATTTAAATTATGGGAACAATTGCCTGATACTTCCGGAGATACCATTAACCGTTTATTTCACGATAAAAATTACAGTTCTCTTTCTGCAATGTTATTGAGCCGAAACTATTATATGAGTATGGTCGGTGCCAGTAATTCAGAAAAAGATGCTCCTTACAAATCGCTCTTGCAGATTGTTACAGCCACTACCGAATCTGTGGTTCAGCCCAAAATAATCAATCAACTCACTCAAATAGATGAGTTAATAGATAAGCTTTCAGAAAATGTTCACGATAAATTGAGCAAAGCTTTACCAAAAGATAATTTAGACAACTTATCCAAATCGCTGAAAAAAGCACAAGGAAGAAAACTTTCCTTACAAGATGTAGTAAATCAGATTTCTGAACACGAACAAGGCAAACTAATTGATTCCTCAGATTTGGAGCGAAAAACGGATTTAGTTGATGCACTAAAAAATCTAAAATGGGTACTAACAGAAGGTCCAACAGGAGTTGGTCGGTCTCGTTATGGAATGTTATTAGCAGGGACTAATTCAATGGAATGGGCAAAACAATATCCTTCAAATAACTTTACGAGTCCATCTGTAATCCATTGGAATGGTTCTGCACCAGACCAAACATTAGGCTTATTTCACGGTCAGCTCCGTTATTTATTAGATAACATTAAGCTAATGCGAAGAGCTGCTTTAGAGGCAAAAGATAAATACGATTCGTCCGTTCACGATATTCAAATCGCTGAATTGAGTTGGGAAGATTTAACTGTTGATGAAAAACAATTGGTTCCACCTATTTTATTAATTGCAGAAAGAGACGATTTAAATGAAGCTGGTTGGAGTAGCTTAAACAAATTATTAGCAGAAAAATATCCTGTTAAAGTATTTTTATTTGACCATATTACTTCTCCAAAACAATCCCCAATTGCTTCTTTAGCTCAAACCAATTCAGGAATGTTTAGTACCATCGGATTAAAAAATGCTTTTGTTTTTCAA
>JAJCYN010000215.1 GCA_029262915.1 Flavobacteriales bacterium | reverse complement strand
CATACAATGCAAAAACGAATTTTGTCATTTGCTTAAATGCCATGCCAGATAGTCAAAGATTAAAAGCAATTCTTCTTGCCTGAAATCCTTGTAATCCAACTGTAGGGTCAATTTCTTCTTTGAAAATTAAATGAGGTGTTTTTTCAGCAACTGCTTCAATATCCATTCCTCCTTCTGGAGAATACATAATGATGTTTCTACTTGTTTCTCTATTCATTAAAACGGACATATAAAACTCTTCCGTTTCTGTTTCTCCAGGATAATAAACATCTTGTGCTATTAAAACTTTACTCACTAATTTTCCTTCAGCACTTGTTTGAGCAGTAACTAAATGTCCACCTAAAATTCCTTTAGCAATATCAGAAACCTTATCTAATCCTTTTGCCAAAACAACTCCGTGAGAACCAGTTTCTGTAACGGTTCCTTTACCTCTACCCCCTGCATGAATTTGAGCTTTTAAAACAAACCATTCTGTTCCAGTATCTGCATTTAATTGTTTCGCTGCTTCAACGGCTTGTTCTGGAGTATCAGCAACAATTCCTTCTTGGATAGCAACCCCAAATCCTTTTAGCAATGATTTCCCTTGATATTCGTGTATATTCATCTGTCTGTAATTTTCAATTTTATCAATCAAAAGTAACTGTTTTAATTGGGAAATCAATGCCAATTTTTCAACAAATATTTAACTATCTTAGCTTTTTAAAAATAATGTCTTCTTGAAATTGTCGAAGGATAATTAATTTTATTCTTTATCTACATTTCGACAATTCTTCGACAAGCTCAGAATGACAAAAATGTGACAAAGAGTATTAATTTAGCTAAATGATAAGAACAGAAAACATACATAAATCTTACGGTGATTTAGAAGTTTTAAAAGGGGTTGACCTTCAAATAAAAAAAGGAGAAGTTATATCTATTGTTGGTACTTCCGGTGCAGGAAAATCAACATTGCTTCATATTATTGGTACACTAGATCAACCAAATGAAGGAAAAGTGGAAATAAATGATGTGAATACATCTAATTTAAAAGACAAAGAGCTTTCACTATTCAGAAATAAAAACATTGGTTTTGTTTTTCAATTTCATCATTTATTACCTGAATTTACGGCTTTAGAAAATGTTTGTATACCGGCTTTTATTCATAAAACACCAAAAGCTGAAGCCGAACAAAAAGCGTTGGAATTATTAACTGCATTAGGTGTAGCAGACAGAGCATCACATAAGCCATCTGAGCTTTCTGGTGGAGAACAACAACGAGTTGCAGTTTGCCGGGCTTTAATCAATAATCCAACAGTAATACTAGCTGATGAGCCTTCAGGAAATTTAGATTCTGCCTCAGCTAAAGAATTGCACCAATTGTTTTTTAAGCTAAGAGATGAGTTAAATCAAACTTTTATAATTGTAACCCACAATGAAGAATTAGCTAATATGGCTGATAGAAAATTGACTATGAAAGATGGGATTATAATGAAGAATTGAAAATAACTTTTTAACTTTATAAACTTTCAATTTTAAAACTAAAAAAATGGCAGAACCAAAAATTGTTCAAAAACATCCTTATGTAATGGATATGAAAGCAGGTAAATATGCGTATTGTACTTGTGGAGAAAGTAAAAAAGATCCTTTTTGTGATGGTTCACATAGCGGCTCAGACTTTAGACCTGAAATTGTTGATTTAGAGGAGGATACTAAAGTTCCTTGGTGTGGGTGTAAACATTCAAGTAAAGGTGCCATCTGTGATGGATCTCACGCCAGAGTATAAAATCTCTATTTTTGAACTATCAATAAAATAGTTCAACATATCAAAAAACATAAAATCAAGTATGGAATATTGGCCATTCTATTATTTATTTATACATTTATTCTTCCTTCAAAATTATTTGATACGCCTACCTGTTCTGTTATAGAAGACAATGAAGGCAACTTAATTGGTGCTCGAATTGCCACAGATGGCCAATGGCGTTTTCCGCACAACGATAGCATTCCTTACAAATTTAGGGAAGCCATTATTCAGTTTGAAGATAAAAATTTTCACTACCACCCTGGAGTTGATTTATTAGCAACAGCAAGAGCAGCATATTTAAACATTAAAGCAGGAAGAGTAGTTAGTGGAGGTAGCACCATAACTATGCAAACTATTAGGTTATCCAGAAAAGGACAAAGAAGAACATTCTTAGAAAAAATAATAGAAATGGCAATGGCTACTCGTTTAGAAGTAGCTTATTCCAAAGATAAAATACTTTCTTTCTATGCATCTAACGCTCCTTTTGGCGGAAATGTGGTTGGTTTAGATGCTGCAGCTTGGCGTTATTATGGGCGAAATGCCAACAAACTATCTTGGGCAGAAAATGCAACTTTAGCTGTTTTACCTAATGCTCCTTCTTTAATTTTTCCAGGAAAAAATCACGAAAAGCTTCTGGTCAAAAGAAACCAATTATTAGATAAATTGTATCATAAAAACATTATTGATTCGTTAACTTGTGAAATATCAAAAGAAGAACCCTTACCTCAAAAACCATTGAGATTACCCAATATCGCCACTCACTTGCACAATCAAATTATTAAAGACCATAAAGGTGAACTTATAAAAACAACTTTAGATCGGTTTCTCCAAGAAAAAACAAATGATATTATTAAAAAACACAACTATCAGCTCAAGTTTAATGAAGTACACAATGCGGCCGCTATTATTATAGAAGTTGAAACTGGAAATGTATTGGCGTATGTTGGCAACACTTCTGGAAGTAAAAAACATGGAAATGAGGTTGATGTTATTCAAGCACCACGAAGTACTGGTAGTATTTTAAAGCCATTTTTGTATGCTGCTATGTTGAGTGATGGTGAAATTTTACCTAATACATTGATTAGTGATGTTCCCACGAAAATTGCGGGATACACTCCAAAAAATTACAATTTAAAATATACAGGAGTTGTTCCTGCCAAAAAAGCATTATCTCGTTCGTTAAATGTCCCAATCATAAAAATGTTACAAGATTATGGTTTACAAAAATTTCATCATCGTTTACAAAAATTAAAACTTTCTGACATTAATAAACCTGCCAATCATTATGGGTTAACCATTATTTTAGGTGGTGCGGAAAGTTCGTTATGGGACATTACCAATGTTTTTACCAACTTTTCAAGAACCTTAAATCATTTTGAAAGGTATAATGGTAAATACAACCTTAACGATTATCATTCTCATAATTATTTAGCAAAAACAGAGCCTCTAAAAGAAAAAATAGAAGATTTTAATAATTTGAGTGCTGCCTCAATTTACCTTACTTATCAGGCATTATTAGAAGTAAACCGTCCGCAAGAAGACGCCAATTGGAAATATTTTTCAGGTAACAATAAAGTAGCTTGGAAAACAGGAACAAGTTTTGGTTTTAGAGATGCCTGGGCAATTGGTACCACTTCAAAATATGTTGTTGGTGTTTGGGTTGGCAATGCTGATGGAGAAGGCAGACCTGGATTGACAGGAATAGGAGCTGCAGCTCCTATTCTATTCGATATTTTTGATTTATTACCCAACAACAAATGGTTTACTCCTCCTTATGATGAACTAGCTAAAGTTTCTATTTGTAGAAAAAGTGGAATGAGAGCTACAGATATTTGCGAACCAGTTGATTCTGTTTTTGTACAAGAAAGTGGCCTAAAGACAGAACCATGCAATTACCATATCCTTATTCACACTGATAATTCAGGTTATAGAGTAAATAGTAATTGCGAGGCTATAAATAATATGTTCCACAAAAGCTGGTTTGTCTTGCCTCCTGTTCAGGAATGGTATTACAAAAGTACCGACCCTACTTATGTTAAACTTCCTCCATTCAGAAATGACTGTCAAAGTTTTGACACTAAACCTTTACAGCTTATTTACCCTGAACCTAATGCTGAAATTTACATTCCATTAGAAATTTCAGGTAAAAAAGGTAAAGTAGTTTTTGAAGCTGCCCATAGAAAACAAAGCTCAATCATCTTTTGGCACATTGATAACTCATACATCGGTTCAACAAATAGTATACATGAAAAAGGATTAAACATAGCTGAAGGAGAACACACACTTACTTTAGTAGATGAATTAGGAAATTCTATTACTCGCAAATTTTCTATAGTAGGAAGAAATTGATTAACTTTAGAAAAAACCAACGTTTATGAAGAGCCTTACACTAAGTATTTCATTATTTATTACTGCAACTATTTTTAGCCAAGACACAAGCAACCAGGAAAATGCTTTTGATTTTTGGGTTGGTAATTGGAGTTTAGAGTGGATTGGAAAAGATAGTACTATAATAAAAGGCACCAATATTATTACAAAAACATTAGATGCGAAGGTTATTAAAGAAAATTTTGAAAATCCAAGTACAGGTTTTAAGGGAACGAGTATTTCTGTTTATAATACAAAAACTAAGACATGGCACCAAGCATGGGCCGACAACCAAGGAGGATACTATAATTTTATTGGTGAAATTAATGGAAATAAACGCATATTTAAAACCTTGCCAAAAAAAGTTAATGATAACATTGTAATACAGCGAATGGTCTTTTATGATATTACTCCTACAAAATTTATATGGGACTGGGAAAGTACTAAAGATGGAGGAAAAACTTGGAAACTCAATTGGCGTATCAATTATACTAAAGTACCATAAATTATACGCGTATCTTTATTAAAGTTTTTTAATTTCGCAGTACAAAAAAGGAATTTCTTTTGCAAGAAAAATTCATTGATATAGAAAAAGTAATTAAGGAAAAAAATCCCAAACTCCTTAAAATTTTACCCAAATTTATCGTTAACTATTTAAAACGAATTGTTCATCAGGATGAAGTAAATGAGGTTTTAGATGATTTTAAAGACATCTATGATTATGAGTTTTGTAATGCATTGATTAAACGATTTAACATTAAAGCAAATGTAAAAGGACTAGAAAATATTCCATCAGAAGGGGGATTTATTTTTGCTTCGAATCATCCTTTAGGAGGAATGGATGCAATGGCTTTAGTTACAGTAATTGAACCATATAGAAAAGATGTAAAATTTATTGTCAACGATATTTTATTAAACTTAAAAAACCTAAGAGGAATATTTGCTGGAGTTAACAAACACGGTGGTAACACCAAAGACTCACTGCAATTGATTGATGAATTATTTGCTTCAGATAAAGCTGTATTTGTTTTTCCAGCAGGTTTAGTGAGCAGAAGAACAAAAGGGAAAATAGCAGATTTAGAATGGAAAAAAACCTTTATAACTCGAGCAAAAAAACACAATAAAGATATTATTCCTGTTTTTGTGGGAGGTAGCTTATCTAACTTTTTTTATCGATTATCGAATCTAAGAAAGAAATTAGGTATAAAAGCTAACCTAGAAATGTTATATTTATCAGATGAATCATTTAAGCAAAAAAACAAGACCTTAGATATCATTTTTGGTAAGCCTATCTCTTCATCGTTTTTTGACGGTTCAAAATCTGATAGAGAATGGGCAAAATGGATGGAAAACAAGGTTCATTCAATGAACAGCGACAAACATTAACTAAATGACTAATACTATTTTACCTGTTGGTATTCAACTTATTGAGAAAGAACTCAATGAAAATACTTTCATTAGAAAAACAAACAAACTAGATAATGAAATCTATATCGTTAATCATCATAACGCGCCTAATGTTGTAAGAGAAATTGGGCGATTAAGAGAACTAACTTTTTCTGAAGCTGGTGGCGGAACGGGAAAAGAATTCGATTTAGATGATTTTGATACTTCAGAAAACTGTTACGACCAATTGATTGTTTATGATAGAGAAGCCCAATTGATTTCAAGTGGTTATCGTTTTATAGATTGTTCTAAAGTATTGAATCAGGATAATGAAGACATTGCTTTATCAACTAAGCATTACTTCAATTTTTCCGATAAGTTTATTCGAGAATATTTACCTTATACTATTGAATTAGGAAGATCCTGGGTTCACCCTGATTACCAATCAAGAAACTCTAGAAAGGGATTATTTGCTTTGGACAACCTTTGGGATGGTTTAGGTGCTATTATGATGAATACTCCAAAAATGAAATACTTTTTTGGTAAAGTAACAATGTATACAACGTATAATATTGATGCTAGAAATGCCTTGTTATTTTTCATGAATTCCTATTTCCCAGACACAGAAAACTTAGTCACCCCTATTCATCCAATTAGTATAGATTCCGATTTAAGAGGGATTAGAACACTAATTCACAATAAAAATTTTGATGATGGATTAAAATTATTGAATGCTTTTCTTAAAGAACATGGTGAAAGAATTCCACCATTAATTAATACTTATATGAAACTATCTCCTTCAATGAAATCATTTGGAACGGCAGTTAATCCTGAATTTGGTGGAGTTGAAGAAACGGGAATATTAGTAACAGTTGAAGATATTTATCCAGAAAAAACAGAAAGGCATTTGGTTTTTTAATCAAAACTCTATTCCAAACTCTTCTTTTAGTTTAGTGAGATCTTCTTTGAAATAATCATTACAAAATGCTTTTTCTTCAGCGGTCAGTATTCTATAACCCATTTCTTCTTTATTCTTGTTTTTGATTTTCTCTACTACATTTGAATTCAATACTATGTTTCTCAAAAAAGAAATCTGAAGTGGTTTACTAATTAACCTTCTTATAGGGTGATCCCTATTAACTAAGAACTTATTTAAGGTTTTGTTTTTAACACCAGCAGCTTCATTTTTAGCTAACAACTTCTCAATCTCAATTTTATCCAATCCTAGAAAATCAAAATAAGAGTTCATCAATTCTTGAGGATTATTCTTTAACTGATCGATTGTACAAATAAAGAGTTGTTCTCTTTTAAAATAGGACAACCAATTCGTTAAATGTAAATGATATAAGCTTCCATAAAAGTTACAGTGATTGTTTTGTTTAATAATATCACCATTAGTTAGCACTTCTTCTTCTAATTTTTGACTCTCCATTAATGAAATTGATTTATCTATATAGCCATGATTAACTGAAAAATTATAATTAGAATGTGCCCTTGCAGCAGGTTCTCTTAAAATTACTGTGATTTTTATATCAGGATTATAATTAGCTACACGTTTTGGAGCATTTTTATCCATTAACAAATAAGTATCTGAGGTAGCATTTAACATTCTCTTTTTTCCACTAAAAAAAGAGTGCAAAAAATTGACTCCTCTCTTATAATGATCTTCAACCGAAAAGTATGTTACTTCTTTTATAGAAGAAAAATTAACTTTAGGATGTTGTTGCAGATAAATCACCAAACTAGTCGTTCCAGATCTTCCTGCTCCTATTATAATGTGATTGAGTTGCATAAATTAAAATCCCCACCTTTTATTCAAAGATGGGAATTTTATATTAAATAGCTGTAATGAATTTACTTCGCATAGTTTACAGCTCTCTTCTCCCTAATCACTGTAACCTTAACTTGTCCTGGGTAAGTCATTTCTGTTTGAATTTTTTCAGCCAAATTAAACGACATTGTATCCGCTTCAGCATCACTTACTTTTCCACTCTCTACAATAACTCTTAATTCTCGACCTGCTTGTATTGCATAAGCTTGCTCAACACCAGGATAAGTCATTCCAATATTTTCTAAATCTTTAATCCTATTAATGTACTGCTCCATTACCTCACGTCTAGCTCCAGGTCTAGCTCCAGAAATAGCATCACAAACCTGAACAATAGGAGAAATAATTGTTGTCATTTCTATCTCATCGTGATGTGCTCCAATTGCATTACATACATCTGGTTTTTCTTTATATTTCTCTGCTATTTTCATCCCCAATACTGCATGTGGCAATTCTGGCTCATCATCTGGCACTTTACCTATATCGTGTAATAGCCCTGCTCTCTTTGCTACCTTAGCATTCAACCCTAATTCAGAAGCCATTGTTGCACATAAGTTAGCAACTTCACGCGAATGCTGTAATAGATTTTGACCATATGAAGAACGGTATTTCATTCTACCTACCATTCTTATCAATTCTGGATGTAATCCATGAATACCCAAATCAATTGTAGTTCTTTTACCAACCTCTAATATTTCTTCTTCTAATTGTTTTTTTGTTTTCTTAGCAACCTCTTCAATTCTTGCTGGGTGAATTCTACCGTCAGAAACCAGTTGATGTAGTGCCAGTCTAGCTATTTCTCTCCTAACAGGATCAAAACAAGAAAGAATAATTGCCTCTGGTGTATCATCAACAATAACTTCTACTCCTGTTGCAGCTTCTAATGCTCTAATGTTACGACCTTCTCTACCTATAATTCTACCCTTAATCTCATCACTCTCTATTCTAAAGATAGAAACGGAGTTTTCAATTGCTTGTTCTGTAGCAACTCGTTGTATGGTTTGAACCACAATTTTTCTAGCCTCTTTGTTCGCATTAAGTTTTGCTTCCT
>JAJCYN010000214.1 GCA_029262915.1 Flavobacteriales bacterium | reverse complement strand
TTGGTTTCAAAAGAAGAATTATTTAACCCAGTAGTATTAAAAACCATTATATCAATATATGCAGTATCTGAACAACCTCCATTGGTTGTGATTAATTCTACATTCCATAAACCTGGCAATGTGTAAGTGTAAATTGGATTTTGGACATTGGCTGTTCCTCCTTCTCCAAAATCCCAGGCATAAGAAATAACATTGGTACTTGAATTGGCATCAAATTGAATGTCTCCACCATTAGGTTGTAATAAATATAGTGTGTCGTTAGGACTAGGAGGCCCCAAAATTGCAGCAGGAGCAATACTAATAGCAACAAATATTGAATCCATATTTTTACAACCATTAACATCTTCTCCTATAACCCAATAAGTGGTTGGAGAGGTTGGGTAAACTAAAGGGTTAGCAATGGTTGAGTCTGTTAATGTGTTTTGTGTATTCCAAGTGTAAGTGTTAGCTCCTGTAGCATTTATTTGTACGGAATCACCATTACATAAATTAATATCAGAGCCTACAGAAACATTAGGTAAATTAAATACCGTTATTACTTGGTCTGCTGAAGAGTTAATACATCCGTTTGAATCTACAACACTAACGGCATATAATCCAGAATTAAACACCGTAATAGACTGGGTTGTATCTCCTGATGGAGACCAGTTATAAGAACTTAAGTTAGATGAAGTTAGTATTACAGAATCTCCTAAACAAAAAGAGGTTGGACCATTAGCTGTAACGGTTCCAGAAGGAAGCGAATTAACAGAAACGATAACAGTATCAAAATCTATACAACCTAATGAATTTGTTGCAGATACTATGTAAGTTGTAGTAGCAGAAGGGAATGCTATAGGGTTTGCAATTGTGTTATTGCTCAGTCCTGCGGAAGGAGTCCATAAATAGCTTAGTGCCCCTGGAGCATTTGCATTTAATGGAGCAGTATCACCTAAACATATTTGGACATCACTCCCTCCATTTGTTGAAAGTTGGCACCATTTTATAGTAGAAAAATCTTGATTAGAAGCGGGATCTATGCTTGCTCCTGTTACATAAATACTTTCCACAGCATCAATTTCCATAGCAAATGCTTGGTCACTATTACTTGCTGGTCCGTCAAAACGAGCTTCCCACAATATGCCTCCATTACTGGTATCATATTTTAATGTTAGATAATCGTTGTTTGTTCCGTTTCCAGCACTATAACCAGTAACGTACAAGTCTCCCGAATTTCCCAATCTCAATTGTTGAGCATCATCATACCCACTAGAAGGTCCGTTATATGTATCTTGCCATAATAAGTTTCCAGAAGGATCATATTTCATTGTTAACATGTTTTCTGCCGTTCCTCCAGTTCCCATACTTCTTCCTGTTACATAAACATTAAGGTTTTGGTCAGTAAGAACATCAAAAGCTTTGTCTTCATCATTTAGTGGACCATCTACAATTTGAGCCCATTGCTGAGTTCCTGTACTATTAATTTTAATAGTAACAAAATCATTTTCTGTAGCTAATCCGCCATAGGATGCTCCAGCTACATAAACATTATTAAGGTTGTCTATATGCAATGCTTCTGGAACATCAAAAAAATTGAGAGTTCCATTAAATCTTGAAACCCATTGTTGAACTCCTGAATTATTATATTTAAGAGTTGCTATATCCAAATCTGTTCCACTTCCGAGGCTATGCCCACTTACATAAACGTTGAATTGAGAGTCAAGTTTAATCTGAGTAGCAGCATCTATACTACTAGCAGAGCCATTATATGAGGTTGCCCATTGTTGAGTCCCAGATGAATTATATTTTATGGTAACAAAGTTACTTCCTTGTCCTCCAGCATCACTTGATCCAGTTACATAAGAATTCCCTAATGTGTCTAATGCAATAGCAAAAGCTTCATCAAACCCATTTCCTGTTCCGTTGTAAAGAGTTGCCCACTGTTGAACTCCTGATGAATTATATTTTATAGTTACGTAATCATAGTTTGGACCTGTAGAAGCAGTATATCCAGTAACATAAACATTTCCATTTTGGTCAACAGCAATATCTCTTGCTTCATCTAAAGAACTGGAACTACCATTAAATATAGAAGACCATAATTGATTTCCTAAAGGATCATATTTTATGGTTATAATATCAAATCCATTTGTTCCATTAGTAAATGAAGTTCCTGTAACGTAAACATTTCCATTGGTATCAATTGCAAGCTCTTTACCAGAGTCTGCATTTTGACCAGTGCTAGTATAGCGTGCTTCCCAAAGAACATTGATTTGTGCGTTAACTGTAACTAAAGAGGATACAGTAAGTACTAAGAAGGATAAAAACTTAGCTAGTAGAGGTTTAGTATTATTTAGTTGCATAAGCAGTATTAAAGAATTTTAATTTTGACAAAGATAAATAAATAATTACTTAGAACAAGTTCAATAATTAACTTGTGTAGACGAATACGTTGAATTTGTCGATAATTAGTATAAGTCTAGTAAATTTTATAATTTTGCGGTTGGAATTTGCATAAATCAAAATGAAACTAAGACACTTACTAGTAATAACACTATTCTTTATAGTTCCTTTTACGGCTATTGCTACCCACGTTGTTGGAGGTTCTTTAACTTATGAACATCTTGGAGGATCTACTTATAGAATTACCTTTAAAATGTACAGAGATTGTGGTCCTACAAGCGTACAGTTACCTGCGAGTGTAAGAATTGAAGTAAGACAACCAAATGGAGCAGGATTTTCACCTGATAAGGATATTATTATGCCTAAAACACAAGTTGTCGTTTTAAACCCACCTATAGATACTTGTGCTTTTGATCCAGGAATATGTGTAGAGGAAGCTATTTATACTACCATTGTAAATAATTTACCTCCGAATCCGGGAGGCTACCATTTATTTTATACGACTTGTTGTAGAAATGGAAGTTTGATAAATGTTAACAATCCTTTGGGAACAGGAGAAGGGTTTTATACGTACATTCCCGACAACAACTTATTGTTGACTAATTCTAGCCCTCAATGGAAAAACTTCACTCCGGTTTTCGTTTGTCAAGGAAATCCTTTGGTTTTTGACCATGGAGCAACTGATAAGGATGGAGATTCTTTAGCGTATGCTTTTTATAATCCTTTTGATGATAATAATCCAACTTTTCCTGGAAATGTGGCAAGCTTTACTCCAATTGGTTATAATGGAGGTTACAATTCCAACAACCCTTTAGGTGGTGGTGGATTTGCTGTAAACCCTACTACTGGTATTATTACTGGAACTCCTCCTCTTTTAGGACAATATGTGGTTGGAGTAAAGGTAGATGAATATAGAAATGGAGTTTTAATAAATACCGTTTATAGAGATTTTCAATTTAATGTAATTAATTGTCCTCCTATACCAATGCCTGGAATAGGACCAACAACAGGATGTTCAGGATTAGCAATTCCTTTTACTAATACTAGTACTCCAATAGCTGGAAATTCATTTTATTGGGATTTTGGGGATTTATCTACTACTACCGATAATTCTACATTAGTTAACCCAACTTATGCTTACCCTACAATTGGAACCTATATTGTTATGTTAGTTGCTCAGGCGGGAACACCTTGTGCTGATACAATTTATGATACCTTGACAGTATCAGGGATTACTCCTGATTTTACTTATATTGATTCAATATGTGTAAATGATCCAGTTAATTTCTTTGATGCATCAACTCCTACTGCAAATGCAACAACAAATAGTTGGGGGTGGGATTTTGGAGATGGAGGTTCTGCAATTATACCAACACCAACACATACATTTACTACTCCAGGAATATATACTGTTCAATTAACAGTTGGAACTACACTTGGGTGCATAGATTCTATATCTAAAACCATGTATGTTCAATCATTACCTATTGCATTGGTTACTGATACTTTTGCTTGTATAAGTCTTCCAGTAACGGCTCTTAATGGAAATGTTATAGGAGCTAGTGGCGGCTTATGGGTTGGAGGAGGTGGTACGTTCAATCCAAGCACAACTAATTTAAATGCATTATATACGCCAACTGCTGGAGAGTTAGCTGCTGGTTTTGCGACTATTACACTTTCTACAACTGGCAATGGACTTTGTCCTGCGGCTTCAGACACTATGATTATAAGTTATTCTACAGGAATAACTGCGGATGCGGGGAACAACATTTCAGTGTGTAAGGATAGTGCATCTGTACCTCTTTCTGGAACTATTGTTACGGCTTCAGGCGGACAGTGGGTCTCAAGTGGAACAGGAACTTTTGTACCCAATCCATTTGATTTAAATGCAATTTATATTCCTAGTACAGCTGATACTGCGGCAGGGTCTATAAGTATTTATTTAAATTCTATTGGAAATGGCAGTTGTGCTCCTGATTCAGATACCATAACAGTAACCTTTACCGCGACACCAACCACATCAATTTTATCGAATGACACAGCATGTGCGGGTAGTATTTTTATTCCTATAGGGGCTAGCTCAACAACTGGGTCTGGCTATTGGCAAACACTAGGATCGGGTTTTTTCTCCCCCAATGATTCTTTAAATAACACTAGTTATTTTGCGGATTCATTAGATAATTTTAATGGAAATGTGACATTGGTATTTACCTCTACAAACAATGGAGGTTGCCAGAGTTTTGCTGATACTCTCAATATAGCTTTAATTCCTGCCCCAGTCGCTAATTATTCTTTTACCTCCGTTTGTCCAAACGACACCGTATTTTTTAATGATTTATCCACTTCTGTTGATCCTATAACTTCTTGGAATTGGGACTTTGGGAATAGCAATACTGATATTGTTCCAAATACGTCAACGATTTACGGTTTACCTGGAATATATAACGTTAGTTTAATTATTTCTTCAACCAATGGATGTGTAGATACGCTTATTCAACCTGTATTGATTTATTCTTTTCCGAATGCTAATTTTGGAGTTAACGGAGTTTGTGAGGGAGCAAATAGTTCCTTTGTTGACTCATCATTTGTTAATGGATCTACAATTGGAACGTGGGCATGGGATTTTGGTGATGGTGGAAATGATACCGTTCAAAACCCAGTGTATACATACATAAATAGTGGAACTTATACTGTTAATTTAATAGTTCAATCCGTTCAAGGATGTTGGGATACTATTTCTAATTCAGTATCAATTCAAGCACCTCCTACTGCTGGGTTTACTAGTAGTCCTACATCAGTAAAAGTTGATGAATTTTTCACATTTGCAGATGTTTCATTTGCGAATATAGTAAATTGGCAATGGGATTTTGGTGATACATTGGGAACTTCTACGGATCAACATCCAACCTACAGTTATTCAGGAGCGGGGAATTATTCTGTTTGTTTAGCAATAACGGATATTATGGGTTGTATGGATTCCGTATGTAATGATGTAATTGTATTTATGCCTCCAGCGGTACCTAATGCATTTTCTCCTAATGGAGCTGGAGAAAATAATGTATTTAGTGTTTTAGGAGGACCTTACAAAGAATTAGAGTTTAAAATTTACAATAACTGGGGAGAGTTGATTTTTGAATCTAATGAGCAAAGTAGAGGGTGGGATGGTACTCGTGATGGAGCAGACCAGC
>JAJCYN010000213.1 GCA_029262915.1 Flavobacteriales bacterium | reverse complement strand
AATTAAAATCTTTTTTTACTTGCTCTACTACTTTTTCTAGCAAGTCGGTTCGGTTGTAGTAGGGAGATAATTCAGAGAGGGATGGGAAATTCATTGTTAATTTTCTCTATTCATTAAACTCTTCGCAAAATTTTCAAACACTTCTTTTTTTTCTGTTGGAGCATCAACACTATCTAAATGAGAAATAGCAGTATTGTAAAATAAATTCATTTCGTCAATTGCTAATTGTTTAATTTTCAGATTATTAAAGATTGTTTTCACTTTTTCCACTTTTGCTTTATCATCTAAAACAGTAGAACTTAAACAAAAATCAAGGTCCTTTTTGGTTGTACCAGAAGCCAACTCTTGTGCTTTTAATAGGAGGTAGGTTTTTTTATTAGAAATTACGTCTCCGCCTATACGTTTTCCAAATTTATCAGGATTACCATATAAATCTAACACGTCATCCATTAGTTGAAAAGCAATTCCTAAGTTTTTACCAAATTCATAGATATGGTTGGCATTTTCTTGATTTGCATTTCCGATGATAGCTCCAATCTTTAAACTACAACCTAATAAAACAGCTGTTTTTAATTTGACCATTTTTAGGTAATCATCGATAGAAACAGAGGTAGAAGTTTCAAAATTCATATCGAACTGTTGTCCTTCACAAACTTGAATTGCAGTTGTATTAAAAACATCTAAAACATCTGATAATGTTGATGTCTTGTCTTTACTTAATAGTTGTATTGCTTGTATTAGCATTACATCTCCAGATAAGATAGCAATATTAGTGTTCCATTTTTTATAAACAGATGTTTTTCCTCTTCTTAAAGGAGCTTTATCCATAATATCATCGTGTACCAATGTAAAATTGTGAAAGACCTCAATAGCTAATGCTGAATTTAGGGCAGCTTTATTATTCCCACCAAATAAATCATTGGCTAACAATAAAAGTGCTGGACGAATTCTTTTCCCTCCTAAGCTTAATGTATAAGCAATAGGATCATAAAGAGTTGAAGGATCTTTTTTTAAAGAAATAGTTTTTAATGTTTTGTCAATCAGAGTAATATAATCTAAGATTTTTTGCATTCTATTATTACGCAATAAAGGAAGTATTTTGTAATACTTTTTTTAACCCTTCTTCTAAAGGAATCAACTCTTGATTTAGTAATCCTTTCATGATGGTAATGTCTGGATTTCTTCTGGTCATATCGCCATCTTCCAAAGGCGGTAAATGTTTTATTTCAGATTTTGAATCTGTCAGTTTAATAATAAGTTGGGCAAGTTTAAGTATTGAAGTTTCAATATTATTCCCAATATTGATGGTTCTGTTTTTACAAGCACCGCTAAAAGCAGCAGTAATACAAGCTTTAATATTATTTTCTACAAAACAGAATGTTCGTGTTTGCGAACCATCTCCATAAACAGTAATGTCTTGATTGTTTAAAGCAGCATTAATAAATTTAGAAATAACAAAATCTTTAGCTTGTTTTGGGCCATAGGTATTAAAAAATCTAAAAATAGTATAATCTAATCCAAATTCTTGTTTGTAAGATTTTAAAAACGCTTCTCCAATATTTTTAACAATTGCATAAGGTAACCTCGAGTTTAAAGGAGTTGTTTCTTCATTTTGGGGGTACTCAACAGGCTCTCCATAAACCTCAGAAGAAGATGAATAAATAACCCTTTTAACACCAGTATTTTTTGATAGGTTTAAAATGTTTCTAATACCATCAATATCACTTAAAACACTAACGGGGTTTTCTAAAGTCCTTTTAACTCCAACCAAAGCAGCATAGTGAAAAACATAATTAAAAGAAAAGGTATGAAATACACTTGTTATTTCGTCTTCGTGATTTACATCACATTGAATAAACTTTAGATTATCGTTTTCAGCTTTAGGGAGTTTATTTTTAGATCCCGTTTGTAAATTATCTACGACAACTATAAAATTATTGTTATCCTTAATAAGCTCTTCAACTAAAGCACTACCAATAAATCCTGCTCCGCCTGTAACTAATATCTTTGTTTTATCTTCCATTTAATAGGTTTAATCAAGTGTTGTTTGATTCGTTTGCTATTTGTATTAAGTAATCTCCATATCCACTTTTAACTAATGGGTTAGCCAAAGTAATTAATTCGTCTTTAGTTATAAAACCTTTTTTAAAAGCAATCTCTTCTAAACAACCAATTTTTAGTCCTTGTCGCTCTTCAATTACTTGAACATACTGAGATGCTTGCATTAAAGAAGCATGAGTTCCAGTATCTAACCAAGCCGTACCTCTATCTAAAACACCAACTTTTAATTGATTTCTTTCTAGGTATATACTGTTAATATCTGTTATTTCATATTCACCGCGAGGACTAAGCTTTAAATTTTTGGCAATTTCTATTACGCTATTATCATAAAAATATAATCCAGGAACAGCATAATTTGATTTTGGATTAGCAGGTTTTTCTTCAATTGAAATAGCATTTTGATCCTTATCAAACTCAACAACCCCATATCTTTCTGGGTCGGAAACATGATAAGCAAAGACAACTCCACCAAGTGAATTAGTGTTTTCCATTAGTAAACCATCCAAGCCTGTACCGTAAAAAATATTATCTCCTAAGATTAAAGCAACACTGTCGTTTCCAATGAAATCTTCACCAATTACAAAAGCTTGTGCTAAACCGTTAGGAACTTCTTGAATAGCGTAAGTGAATTCACAACCAAATTGAGTTCCATTTCTCAATAGCTTTTTAAAACTTGAACTATCTTCAGGTGTTGTAATAATTAATATTTCTTTTATTCCTGCACTCATTAAAATAGAGATAGGATAATAAATCATTGGTTTATCATAAATAGGCATTAGCTGTTTACTAACGGCTAAGGTTAATGGGTGTAAGCGGGTGCCAGATCCTCCAGCTAATACTATTCCCTTCATATATCTAATTCTTTGTGTTTAATAGGTTTTATTTCTAATTCATCTAAATCTATATCCTCTTCTTCGTCAAATATTTCAATTAAAGGTTCTTTTTTAAATGCCTTGGTTGTTAAAGCTTTGTCTAAAGATAATAATAAAGAAGGCAATAATACTAAATCTGCCATCATAGCGAACAATAAAGTAATAGAAACTAAAATACCTAAAGCGATTGTTCCTCCAAAACTTGAGACGGTGAATACTCCAAAACCAAAAAACAAAATAATAGAAGTATAAATCATACTAACACCAGTCTCTCTTAACGCTAAATGAACGGATTCCCGAATATTCCATTTGTGTTGTTTTAATTCTTGTCTATATTTTGCTAAGAAATGGATGGTATCATCTACTGAAATGCCAAAAGCAATGCTAAAAATTAAAATGGTTGAAGGTTTAATAGGAATACCAAAAACCCCCATTAAACCAGCTGTAGTTAATAATGGAAGTAAGTTTGGAACTAAAGAAACCAGTACCATTCTCACAGAAGAAAATAACACAGACATCAAGGAAGCGATTAAAATAATAGCCAACGTTAAACTTGTTAATAGGTTTTCTACTAGATAGTTTGTTCCTTTCAAGAAAGTTACGCTTGTTCCTGTTAAACTTACATTGTACTCTTTAGGTGGAAAAATCGAGTCAATTTTTGGACGAATTTCGTTGAGTAAAATGTCCATTTCTTTAGTTCCAATATCGGCCATTTGAAAACTTACCCTAGTTACTTGATTTTCCTTATCAATAAAGGATGTAAACTTATTCTTACGAGTATCGTTTTTCACATATTTTTTTAATTTCTTTAATTCGGTTGCTGGAGGTAAGATATAAAATTTAGATTTTCCTTTTTTATATGCTTGATAACTAAATTTTATAGCTTCAGCTATTGACAGGGGCTTTGAAAATTCCTTGTATTTAGATAATTCTCGTTGTAATTTTTGAATTTTATACAAGACTTTACCATTATCAGCAAAAACACCGTTTTTCTTTTTGGTGTCAATTACTACTTCAAAAGGCATTACCCCATTAAATTTTTTTTCAAAGAACTTGAGGTCTTCAACAATTGGATCATTTTTAGGCAAATCATCAATAATATTACCAGTGGTAGTAATTAATGAAACACCATAAATACTCAATATAACAACAATAACAGTAACAATGTAAACTACTTTTCTTTGGTATTTAACTAAATACTCTAAAAAGTTTACAATTTTAATCATCATCTTATTTTCTAAGTGTTTGACATGCCGTTCTTTTGGTGCATTTAAGAAGCTAAATATGATTGGGATAATAAGAATAGACAGGATAAAAACAACAAAAATATCTATAGCTGCTAAAACACCAAACTCTATTAAAATAGCACTTTTTGTAAAAATAAAAGTTGCAAATCCAAGGGCTGTTGTTGTATTGGTTAAAAAGATGGCATTCCCAATTTTTTGAATAACCCTGTTTAATGCTTTAATTTGGTTTCCGTGATTTTTATACTCAGCGTGATATTTATTTAGTAAGAAAATACAATTAGGAATACCAATAACAATTATTAGCGGAGGGATAAGCCCCGTTAAAATGGTTATTTCATATCCAAAAAGAGACTGAATACCAATTGCCCAAACAACACCAACACTAACAACTAACATAGAATATATTGTTGCTTTAAATGATCTAAAAAAGAGGTAAAGAATTAAGGAAGTTATTAATATCGATAGAATTAAAAAGATTTGAATTTCATCTTTAACTTTGGTAGTGGAGTTGGCTCTTATATAAGGTAATCCAGATTTATGTACATCAATACCTGTTTTTTCGTGAAACTTGATTACTTCTGAATCTATTTTTTCAAATAAATCATTACGATATTTGGAGTCTAACACATTAGCATCAAGGGTAATAGCAATCAATGTTGTTGAAAAAGAATCAACATATAAAAACCCCTCATAAAAAGGATGGTTTTCTAATATATTTATTAAACTGTCAAGCTCAATTTGTGTTGTTGGTTTTTTCTTAACAATTTGCTCAAAATCAAATCGTTTTTCATCCTTGTTTTTTATTAAAGTGTAGGAGTTTGCAATAGATAATGCCTCGGTTACTCCATTAACGAGAGTATCTCTAAAATCAACTTTTATGTTTTTAATGTTGAGAGTTAAATCGTACCAAGCATTGAAATTATTTAATTCAAATAAATTTTCATTTTCGATCCCTATGACAACAATACTTCCATCTTTTCCAAAGGTATTTTTAAATTTTTGGTATTCAATATAAGTACTATCCGATTTTGGGAGCATTTGGGCAAGTTGGTAGCTCATTTTTACAAATTGAGCTTGATACCCCATAAAAACAGTTACTAACCCTAATAAAATTAGAATTAGCAAACGATTTTTTAATATTGCTCTAGAGAATTTAACCCACATACAACCCGATACCTTTCTAAGGATTTGTAATTCACAAATATCGAAATAAATCCTAAATAGAATAGAGGAATAAAAGTATAATTTGTGACCCTAATACTTTTTAAGCGTTCAAAAATAATTAATCTACTGGTTTTTTTTAACAGGATCATTTACTAATTTAACATAGGTTAAATACTGAAGATTCATAGAATTAGGTTGATAATCTTTTACTACTGATTGAATTAGTTGGTAGTTTTCTCGATACCACAATGGAATAGCAGGAACTTCAGTGGCAATTAGCTGGTCAGCAGTTAAACACAATTCATATCTTTTTTTAGTGTCAACAGTTATTACCGCTTCTTCATACAACTTATCAAATGTTTTGTTTTTGTAACGAGATTCATTAGGGTAAGATGATTGATCTGTAGTTGGAGGAACGCTTTTTCCATAAAACAATGACATGAAAATAGTCGGATCAGGAATTTCTCCTAACCAACCACGCAAAGAAAAATTAATTTCGGATCTACTACTCAAATCCATAATTTCAGCTAAAGTTAAAGAAGATATTTCCACATTAATATTTAAATTGGCTAATAATTGTTTTTGTATTTCTAATCCTGCTCTTAATCGAGTATTACTTTTACCTGTAGCCAATAAAAGTGTTGGAAATCCCTTTCCATTGGGATATCCAGCATCAGATAATAATTGTTTGGCTTTACTAATATTATATTCTAATCCTACGATTGACGAAAAGTCATAATTTTTTATGGCAGGAGGAACCATTCCGTGATTACCAGGACCGTAAGCTTCACCATTTAAAACATCGTCAACAATTTTTGTTTTATTAATCGCCATAGCTATTGCCTTACGAATTTTTATATTGTTAAAAGGTTCAATTGCTGTGTTTAGACTTAAATAAGAAGTCGAAATTTGAGGGTATCTTCCCAATACATATTTCACAGGTTTATCTTGAAAATCAGCAATTTGAGACTCAACAATATCTTTAATTGATTCTGATGGAATACCAGTAATTACATCTAATTTGTTATCCATAAATAGAGCCAATTTATCTTGTCCAGAAGAAACATAATTATAAGCGACTGAACTTAGGTAGGGAAGTTTGTTGCCTTTTTTATCTGAAACATGATAGTTCTCGTTTTTTAGTAATGTTATGGCTGTTTCAGTGTCGTTTTCTTTACTGTAAGTAAAGGGACCTGAACCAACAATTGAATTACTTTCAATAGCTTCATGAGAAACAATAGCAGCACTTGCTGTAGCTAAAAGAGATAAGAAATTTGGAGAAGGCTTTAATAAAGTAAACTGTATTGTGTAATCATCTATTGCTTCTATACCACTAATTTCTCCTTCAGAGGAGGATCTATACTCTTCAGATCCTTTAATTTTATTCTTAAATAAAGTATAGGCATAATTCCCTGTTTCATTAGAATAGATTCTTTTAAAAGTGTAAATAATATCGGAGGCTTTTATCTCTCGTCCTTTTTCATTCTTGAAACAAGCATTATCATGAAAATGAACTCCTTTTTTGAGTGTTATCGTATAAAGAATATTTTTTTCATCAACTGTCCATGACTCAGCAAGTAAAGGTTGTAGAGATAAGTCTTTATCATCAAAACGAATTAAGGATTCATAAATCTGACCAACAATATGATAAGAAGTCACATCCGTAACTTTTATGGGGTCTAATGATTGATATTTCTCTGTAATAGCAAAATCTAAGCAATTGCTATTTTTACTGTTTAATCCGTTGTTTTGATTCTCATTTTCTGAGTTTGAATTTTCTCCACCACCACAGGAAGTTATTAGCGTAATAGAGATTACAACAAAACTTAAAACTATTTTTTTCATATTAACATTAACTTTAATTCGCCAAATATACTAATTCGCTAATTTAAAAGGCGAATATATCTAAAAAAACAACTATATGAATCGTACAAACAAAGGATATACAATCAATATTTAGCTTAAAATGGGTGTGAATAACCATTTAAGTTACCTATATTTGTCCCCGTTTTATATCTAACATAAAATATGGTAAAAAAACATACTTTCCAGATACCAGTAATGGGGATTGGTTTTACAATTGACACTCCATTTAAGGTTGCACCTTTCGGGATATCTTCCGTTCTTTCATTAGGAGATGATTTATTAGCGGATAGAATGAGAGCGTTTTATTGTAAAAAATTCGACATTCCATTTATAGAGGTAGCTAAGGATGATCTTGATAAGCGTGCAAGAAGAATTACCCTTTATCTTAACCTTATGAATAGAATGGTTAAGAATAAATTTCAGGAATTAAAAAACACCTCTTTTGAAAAAGGAAGTGAATTAACGAAGTATTTTGAAATGCTCCCTGATTTTACCGATCTTAAAAAAGAATACAAGAGAATGAAGGAAGAAAATGATTCTTCCATTATTGAAAAAATTCAACAGTGGCTTAAAGAGAATATGGAATTAGGAGCTATTGATGTAAATATAATGACCAAATTGGATAAGGCCAATTTCTTAAAAGGAGAACAACTACCTCAAGATATGAATGATGCTCACGCAGCATTAAGAGGATTTGCAAAAAGTGACTTAAAATCTGGAGTTGTTTTATCTGCAGGGTTAAGTCCAAGACTCTATAGTTATGTTGCTAATTTTGATGAGTTTTTTCCTAATGAAAAAGAACAGCTAAATAAAACGATTATTTTAAAAGTAAGTGATTATCGTTCTGCTTTGGTTCAAGGAAAATTTTTAGCTAAAAAAGGGATTTGGGTTTCTGAATATAGAATAGAATCGGGATTAAATTGTGGAGGACACGCATTTGCTACAGATGGGTTTTTGATGGGACCAATTTTAGAAGAATTTAAAAATAACAAACAACAATTAATTGAGGAGGTAGATCAAGTGCTTAATGACGCTTTAGAAGGAATGGGAAGAAAAAGACTTTCTAAGCCTTTGGATTTATTTGTAACAGCACAAGGAGGAGTAGGAACGGCTAATGAACATAATTTGTTATTGGACAATTATAAGGTAGATAAAGTGGGTTGGGGAACGCCCTTCTTATTAGTACCAGAAGTGGTAAACATAGATTTAGGCTCTTTTAAAACACTTTCTGAAGCTGGAACAAACGAACTCTATTTGAGTGATATATCTCCTATTGGAGTGCCTTTTAATTCTGTTAAAGGGAATACTAAAGATGTTGCGAAAGATAAATTAATTGCAGAAGGGAAGCCAGGAAGTTCTTGTCCTAGTCAATTTTTAAAGCTATATAATACTGAGTTTACTAATACACCAATTTGTGTTGCATCTAAGCAATATCAAAAACTAAAAATTATAGAAT
>JAJCYN010000212.1 GCA_029262915.1 Flavobacteriales bacterium | reverse complement strand
ATTTACAGATATTTCTGCTGGAACACCAACCAATTGGGCTTGGGATTTTGGAGATGGAAATACGGCAAACACTCAACTTACAACAAATACTTATGCTCAAGATTCAACTTATATAGCTCAATTAATTGTAGGTAATCTATTTGGTTGTGCTGATACTGTTTCAAGTGCAGTAGTTGTGTTACCACAACCGACAGCAGGGTTTAATGTTACACTTTCTTGTGCTAAGCAACAATCTGTTTTTGTAGATACCAGCCAAGGAACACCAAGTAATTGGGCTTGGGATTTTGGAGATGGAAATACTTCTACTAGCCAAAATCCAACGAATATTTATTTGTTGGGAGGAAACTATAATGTTCGATTAATTATTGGAAATGGAGCAGGATGTTCTGATACTATTGTTACTCCAATTGTTGTGAGCACTGTTCCAACACCAGGTTTTTTTGCTGATACAGTATGTTTTGGTAGTGTTACCACATTTACAGAAACAGTAGTTGATATTGTGGGTATTCAGTCATACGACTGGGATTTTGGAGATGGAAATACATCTAGTGCTCCTAATCCTACCTATATTTATCAAAATCCGGGAACGTACAATGTTACTTTAATTGCTACAAATATAAATGGATGTGATAGTTTTATAACCATACCCGTTGTCGTTAATTCTATTCCTGTAGCAAATTATACTGTAGATACTGTTTGTTTAGGATCCGTGACTACATTTACTGATGCATCAACTGGAGTTCCTAATGGTTGGGCTTGGGATTTTGGAGATGGAAATACTAGCAATGTTGGTCCAGTTACATCACACACTTATTTAACTCCTGGTTCATTTTTAACTTCGTTAATTGTTTCTGGTGGTTCTGCAAACTGTACCGACCAAGTATTTCAAGTAGTAGTGGTAGTGGATGATGTTGTTGCAGGAATTGCTGTTAATACGCCTATTTGTGATGGAGATGTAATACAGTTTAACGATAATTCAGTTATTAATGCTGGATTTATAACTAGCTGGGCCTGGGATTTTGGAGATGGAAATACCTCTAACCTACAAAACCCGACACATACTTATGCTAATTCAGGAGTATATACTGTTAATTTAACTGTAATTTCAAATGGAGGTTGTACAAGCTTTGTTGCAATTGATATCACCGTCAATTCAAATCCTGTAGCAAGTTTTACATCTATAGATGTTTGTTTAAATACTCCATCTGTATTTACAGATTTATCTACAGGAATTCCTACTTCGTGGACTTGGGATTTTGCGGATGGGAATAGTGCTACACAACAGAATCCTACGCATACTTATACCAATATAGGGGTCTATAATGCAATTTTAACGATTGCTACAGATTCTGGATGTACGAGTACAATAAATCAAAATGTTCAAATATATGATTTGCCTACAGCATCATTTACCAGTAATATAGTATGTGTAAATGATGTTATGAATTTTACCGACCAGTCAACAATACCAACAGGAACAATAATAAGCTGGGATTGGACTTTTGGTGATGGTGGAACCTCAACAACACAAGACCCAAGCCATACTTATACTATAAATTCACAAACATTTAATGTTCAACTTGCCGTTACGTCAGACTTAGGGTGTACAGATACAATAATACAAACAGTAAGCGTTCTTCCAGTACCAACATTTAATTTTGGGCCAGTTTTAGCAAGTGGCTGCGAGGGGGATTCTATTTTCTTTAATGATCTTTCTACCATTGTTGCTGGTAGTTCAATTACCACTTGGACTTGGGATTTTGGAGATGGGTTTAATTCTTTTTTACCCAACCCATCACATCAATACAGTGCAGCTGGTAATTATTTTGTGTCGTTAACATTAAATACTTCAGATATGTGTACATTATCCGATACGTTAACCTTTCCGATTACCATTTATCCAAATCCTGTGGCCGGGTTTACTCCAAGTCCAGCAGAAGTATCAATTTATACACCAACTATTGATTTTATTGATAACTCCACTGGAGCATCTGCTTATAATTGGACTTTTGGAGAAGGAGGAACAAGTACAGCCAGTAATCCTGCTTATACCTATCAAGATACAGGATTTTATACGGTAACACAAATTGTGATTTCAAATTTTGGATGCAGGGATACTGCTTCTCGTGAAGTAAAAATAAGAGGAGAATATGTTTTGTTTATACCTAATGCGTTTACTCCAGATGGGGATTCTAATAATAGTTTGTTTTTTCCTAAAGGAATGGGGGTTGCCAAATTTAGAATGTTAATTTTTGATCGTTGGGGAGTAAAACTATTTGAATCTAATGATATCGATGTGGGTTGGGATGGAACATACAAAGGACAACCTGTGCCACTTGGAGTTTATGTGTATCGTGTTTTTACCGAAGATGTATTAGAAGAAGAACACAAACACATTGGCAAGGTTACGGTAATAAGATAAAATAATAACAACACTTTTTATTAAATTTGAAGATGCTCAATTTCCTTAAATATTCTTTTGCATTAGCTCTTATGTTAAGCTCATTTTTAGGGAATGCTCAATTATTTCAGGATGATTTTGGGACAGCTTTTGCAAGTATAAGTACAACGAATTGGCCAAGTGCTTGTCGTGGAGGGTCGGCAAGTTCTTTTAATACTTCTATTGGACCTTGTGCTGGTGCAGGAGATTATGAATATGGCTTAAGTGGTTTCGGCAGCTATATTACTACTAGTGCGATTGCAATTCCCGCAACAGGATATGACTTAACTTTTGACTATTCTTTTAACCTCACATTTAGCTTTCCTGCGATAGAAATTCGGTCAGGTGCATCTTGTGGTACGGCTTTGTTAAATACCATCACCTTAACAAATACTTCTGGAGTCTGTACTCCTCAGGTAATTGATTTAAGTGCTTATTCCGGTCAAACAATTTATATTCGATTTCGATCCAATACATCATCTGCCACTTTTTATTTTGATGACCCTACAGTTGATTTAAGTGCTGGAGGAGGCGGGGGAGGAAGTTGTTTGCTAAGTGATGATTTTGGAACGGCTTTTCAAAGTATCGATGCTACAAATTGGCCTTCTGGATGTAGAGGAGGGACGGCTAGTGGATTCAACACTTCAGCGGCTTCTTGCGGAAGTGTAGCCGAAAGAGCTTATGGATTAAGTGGTTTTGGTTCTTACATTACTTCTATGGCGTTAGCCATTCCTGCAACCGGCTACAATCTAACTTTTGATTACTCATTTAACCTTACTTTTAGTTTTCCCACTATAGAAATAAGAACAGGAGGAGCTTGTGGAACTAGCCTTTCTAGCTCAACAACACTTACTAATACCTCAGGAATTTGTACTCCTCAAGCGATTGATCTGAGTGCTTTTGCTGGACAAACCATATTTATTCGATTTCGGTCTAATACTTCTTCTGCTACTTTTTATTTAGATGAAGTAACTGTTTGTGGAGGAGGTGGCGGAACAGGTGATTTTAAGTGGGCAGATAATTTTAATGACAATGACTTAAATTTGGATTATGCCGGTAATGATGGAGATGAAGCGTGTACAGCTTGTGGAACTTGGACTTTGGGTGGAGGCTCAACATTAAATCTTGTTCCTGCTGGTGGATGGAATGGAAATTCAGTTAAAACTGAAGCTTTTCCAATTAATATGGCGAATGTTTATTATGCCAAACTGGATAGAGATGAATACATTGAATCTCCCACCATGGATATGAGTGGGCAAGAATCGTTGAAAATTAGTTTTTACGCGAAATCTTCTTCATCAGGAACTGGAGGAGGAGATACTTGGAGTAATTTTAGTGATCATTTACGTTTGCAAATTTGGGATGGTTCCGCTTGGATAACGGTTAAAGATATTACACAAGGAACTTCTGTTGAAGAAAATAAAATTTCTGCAGCTTTACCATTTAACTATTTTTGTTTTACGGCTTATAAAAGTAATACCAGCCCAGGAAACTATTATTACAATGCTACACCCAATGTTAATTCAGCCTACTTTCATTCCGATTTTAAATTTCGTGTAATTTTTGAAGGAGGTTTTTCTGGTGCTCCTTTTGCATGGGTAGATGATTTTACATTTAGAGCTGATGCTGATGGTTATTCAACGATGATTCCTTGCGGTATTTCTTTTTGGAATCAGCCTGCTGCAACAGGTTATGGACAGGATGCAGGAACAACAGGAAATAACAATGCTGAAAAAGGAGTAGAATTAGAGTTAGATAATTCTATTAATATTCCACCAAACTGGGCAACAGAAGCAGATGATGGAGATACTATTACGCAAGTTTTTGGAGGTGGAGAGAGTGAACGAGTTGTCTTTTGTGTATTAAGCGAACAAGAAATAAATTTTGCTTTTCCGAGGGTTAGTTTTTCTTCTCCTTCTATCGGTAATCAAAGTACGGTGATGTTAAAAGATAATAATTATACCGGACCAGGATGGAAATATTATGCTGTAGAATTTATTAGTTGCGATTTGGCTGGAGGATCTATTAGTGAACCAACTAACCAATTTGTATACCACTATGTTTTTGAATATGGGAATGAGTTTATTCCTGTTTTTTATCAATTAAACACTTCGGGAATAGAAACAGGCGGAGGGGTAACAAGCTCTTTTGAACGTTTTGATGCTCCAGATGTTAATTCCTCTGATAATTGTGGATTGATTTTACCAGTTGAATTGTTAGAATTTACAGCAACAGAAAATGACAATATTGTCTTATTAGAATGGTTAACGGTAACTGAAATTAATAACGATTATTTTGAAATTCAACGATCATCAGATGGAATTAATTTTGAAACGATAGCTACAATTAAAGGAGCGGGGAATTCTAATTCACTTATTGAATACAGTAATGTTGATGATTCTCCTTTCAGAGGGATTTCTTATTATCGATTAAAGCAAGTTGATTTTGATGGGAAACACTCCTTCTCAGATATTGTAGCGGTAAAAATAATTAATGAAGAAATAACAATTCGTCCTAACCCAACGAGCGGATTATTGATGATAGATAATTTAAAAGATCGAGAGATAAAAATTGTTGATGTTACAGGTAAAACAATAAGAGAATTTTATTTGAAAACAAAATCCATTGATGTTACTGATATTCCAAAAGGAATATACTTTATTCAGTTTATTGAAGCTAAAAAAACGATTGTCCAAAAATTTGTAAAAAATTAAATTAATTCAAAATGAATTTGGGCTTAGTTTTCTATTTTGGGGTTATTATCTATTGAACGGCTGTTATGATGGATAGTAAGAACAAGAATCTTTCCGTCAATTTTTTCAAGTAATTCTTTTATTGTCGTAAGGAGTTTCTTTTTCTTTTGGACTGCTGCTACACTGCTACACGCAACTAAGAAGATAACAGTAAGTATGAATAGGGTTTTCATACCATAAGTTTAGATATTTTAAATAATCTTCAAAGTATTCATTGAAGATTACAAGCTTGTTGTTTATTGATAATTAGATATATTTGATTAGTCAAAAAAGTATATGCTTCAAGATAAAGACAAAATTAAACCATTAATTGAAGAAAAAGAGCTTGGTTCTTCAACCGTAAAAAATAAAGTGGTTGATGATT
>JAJCYN010000211.1 GCA_029262915.1 Flavobacteriales bacterium | reverse complement strand
TACGGTAGATGATGCAGTTAAGTGCATAGATGATTTCTATAGCAATTATTTATTGAAACCAAACTTCTAACCTTATTAACATTTACTAGTTTATAAATGTGATTCTTATTTTTCTAATTACTTTATTTATATAATAGATTTGTCGGTAAACTAGTTATTAACAGCTGTTAATAACTGTTTGTAAAGTTCGGTATTCCGAATATTTGTTTTATTTTTATTGCACTAACGCAATAATTTAACAATTATGAAAAAGATTACCTTATTATCCGCAATTACATTCCTATCAGTAGGAATAATCTTTAGTCAGGAAAAAAAATCTGATGGATTGAAATATATGCCCTCAATAGGAATACACGGTGGTGCTCTTTCTTATTTAGGAGATGTAAAAGGAACAGATGGTGCAACCGTATATACTTATTGGAGACCAGCTTATGGATTTTACCTAGAAAAGAAGATAGGAAGCATTTTTGGTGTTTCGGCTAATGGAATGTTTGGGAAGGTTTCTAAAAGCCAGTTAGATGATAACGTATTCTTAAATTTTGAAACAAGCATTACAAATTTTGATTTAAATTTATTATTAGACTTTGATAATGGTAAAATAATTAATGAAGGTTCTTTATTTTCACCCTATCTATCACTTGGAGTTGGATATCTTGCGTTTGATCCGAAAGGAGACTTATCTTCAAATGGTATATTTTATAACCATTGGAGCGATGGTACATTAAGAGATATAGCACAATCAGTACCTGGTGCTGACACAACATCTACACTACTTACTAGAGATTATGATTACGAGTCTGAATTAAAGGATAGTGTTTCGGATTTTTCAAAAACATCAATTACAATTCCTATTCGGTTTGGGTTAAAATTCGAATTGTCAAAACATATAGATGCTAGAATTTCTGCAGCTTACATTATTACTACCTCAGACTTTATTGATAACGTGTCTGATGGCGGAAATGATAAATTATTTTACACTTCTTTTAGCCTTCAATATAATTTTACTTCTGCTAGTAAAGAAGAAGATAAATACAAAGATTTTGATTTTTCTGATTTAGATAATGAAGACTCCGATAAAGATGGAGTAGTTGATAACAAAGATTTATGCCAGGATACCCCAGAAGGCGTAAAAGTTGATAACAAAGGTTGTGCATTAGACGGAGATGAGGATGGTGTGCCAGATTATAGAGATAAAGAGCTAGAAACACCTGCAGGAACTTTAGTAAATAAAGATGGTATTACATTAACTGATGAAATGCTTGAAGTCCAAGAAAAAATGAAAGATTCTATTGAAACAGAATATAGGGTATTTGTAGCAGAAGATCTTTCAAATGAAGAAATAGAAGAAATTCGAAGACAATACCAAGAAGCAAATAGTGGAGATCCGATTAGTGGTACTACTATTCCTGAAAAATTTCGGGTATTAGATTCAGATAAAGACAACTATATCTCTGCAAAAGAAGTAACTAATGCAATTGATGGCTTCTTTGAAGGAGAAAATAATTTATCCGCTAAGGATCTTAATAATTTAATAGACTTTTATTTTGATCAATAGCACAACAATGATATGAAATGATTAAACAGTTAATTCTATTGGTCCAAGTGCTTGGATTGTTTTTCTACCAACTAATATTCACTGGAGATTTAACTGTAACTCAGAAACTTCCCGACTCTATAACTCAAGGTACAGAGGCGGTTGTTGAAATTACAATAATTAAAGATAAAATAACGGGATTTGCTAAAGTTCAACAAATTTTTCCTGATGGTTTTACCGCAGAACCTATAGACACAAAAGGAGCTACCTTTTCATTTAAAGATAATAAGATCAAATTTATATGGATGACTTTGCCAGCAGAAAATGAATTTACGATTTCTTATAAAATTAAGCCAAACGAAAGCACGATTGGAGACTTTACTTTAGGAGGTAAATTTTCTTTTATTTCAGAAAGTGAAAGAAAAAATATAGAAATACCTGTTGCAAATTTTTCAGTTATCAATGAGCCTCTTGTTGCTGAAACAACACCTGAAGAACCTGAAGTAGAAGAACCTATAGTTGAGGAGTCAACAGAAGAAGACCCTGTGGTAGTAGAAACAACAGAAGAGGATCCTGTTATAGAAATAGTTACAATTAATTGTAACAGAACCATAGAAAATCTTGACGGGAGAAAATATAAAGTGACTGTGGAAATTGATAAGAAAGGGATACAAGGTTTTGCTAAAATAACAGAACAACTTCCTGTTGGATTTATAGCTAGTGAAAATGACTCTAAAGGTGGGGTTTTTTCATTTAAAGAAAACGAAGTTAAAATACTTTGGATGGCAATCCCTAAAGAAGAGAAATATATGATAACGTATAATGTTGAAGCAAATTCAATAACTGAAAATGGGACGTATAACATCAAAGGATTTTATTCTTACTTGGAAAATGATGTTACAAGTAAATATAATATTGATGGTTCTAGTTTTGAATTAAATGTTGAACAATTGGTTGCTGAGGAACCAATAATAGAAGAGCCAGTGATAGAAGACCCAATAATAGAAGAACCTGTTGTTGAAGATCCTATAGCCGATAATTCAAACAATAACGTTACTTCTACCCCGAATCCAGAAAACGGAGTTACATACAAGGTTCAGGTAGGAGCGGGACATAAAACGGTTTCAAGTAATTATTTTGCTACTAAATTTAACCTTA
>JAJCYN010000210.1 GCA_029262915.1 Flavobacteriales bacterium | reverse complement strand
ATACTTTACCTATTTTCGTGAAACTAAAAAATAATCTCAAAAAATAAATAATAAAATAAGAAATTAACAGTAGTAGGAGCAGGAGCAGTAGGTGCAAGTTGTGCTGAGTATATCGCTATCAAAGATTTTGCAGATGAAGTAGTGTTGATTGACATCAAAGAAGGTTTTGCAGAAGGTAAAGCAATGGATTTAATGCAATGTGCATCTTTAAATGGTTTTGACACCCATATTACAGGAACTACAAACGATTATTCTAAAACAGCAGGAAGTGATGTCGCTGTAATTACAAGTGGCATTCCTCGTAAGCCAGGAATGACTCGTGAAGAGTTAATTGGAATTAATGCTGGTATCGTGAAAACAGTTTCAGCAAATTTAATAGAACATTCTCCAAATGTAATTTTAATTGTGGTGAGCAACCCAATGGATACAATGGCTTATTTAACTCATAAAGCTACTGGGTTACCAAAAAATAGAATTATTGGAATGGGAGGAGCTTTAGATAGTGCTCGTTTTAAATATAGAATTAGTGAAGCGTTAGATTGCCCTGCTTCTGATGTAAATGGAATGGTAATAGGTGGACATAGTGATGTTGGAATGGTTCCATTAATTGGAAAGGCAGTAAGAAATAGTGTTTCTGTATCTGAGTTTTTATCCGAAGATAGAATGAACCAGATTGTAGAAGACACGAAAGTTGGAGGAGCAACATTAACAGGATTATTAGGGACAAGTGCATGGTATGCACCAGGAGCTGCTGTATCTGCTTTAGTACAAGCAATTGCTCAAGATGCACAAAAAATGTTTCCTTGTTCTGCTTTGGTAGAAGGTGAATATGGATTAAACGATCTTTCAATTGGAGTACCTTGTATCTTAGGTAAAAACGGAATTGAAAAAATTGTAGAAATTGATTTATCAGATGCTGAAAAAATGAAATTAACTGAAAGTGCAGAAGGTGTTAAGAAAACGAATGCGTTACTTGACGGAGTTTTAGCTTAGAATTAAAATAAATTCAATAAAAAGTGCCAGATATTATCTGGCATTTTTTATACAATGTGTTTATGAGAACAGCATTACCATTAAATATATTTCCAATTGAAAATGATGGTTACCATATAAAAGTAGCCATTAAAGTAAATGGAAAAAATACTAGTATGATCTTAGATACTGGAGCTTCTCGCACTGTGTTTGATGAAACTAGAATCACTGAATTTGTAGGCGATAATAGCATAAAAGAACATGATAAATTATCATCTGGGTTAGGAACCAATTCCATGACAAGTAAAAAAGTGTTGATTGACAATCTACAATTAGGTGAAATTGAAATTACTGATTACGATGCTACGATTTTAGATTTAACGCATGTAAATCAATCCTATGAAAAATTAGAACTAGAACCAGTTGATGGTATTTTGGGTGGAGATATTTTAAACGATTACGAAGCTATAATTGATTATTCTAAGCAAAAATTGGTTTTAATAAAATCCTAATTCTTTTTGATAAAAATGATAAATGATGGTATTTATTTAGGAGAAGATTAGTTTATAATTAACGATTTTTTTTTAACTTTCAGTTGACTTCAAAAATGATATAAAGTTATTGTCATAATCTATTGATAAATCGTATTTGAAATTCTATATTTGCAGGCTTATAAAAAAATAGGAAGAATAATATATATAAAATGCAAAACAAAGGACTATTAACAGCGTTTACAATACTTTTTGCAATGGGGTGTATTTATGCCCTATCATTAACATGGTATGCAACTGGGGTAGAGAACGATGCAAAAGAATTTTCTAATGGTGATTCTGATGTAGAATTTGCTTATTTAGATTCAATGGCTTCAGAAGAAGTTTATCCTTTTATTGGATATACTTATGGAGAGCTTAGAACAAAAATGTTAAATCTTGGATTGGATTTAAAGGGTGGTATGAATGTTACTCTTGAGGTTCAAGTTGAAGAGGTAGTAAAAGCATTGTCATCATTTAATAAAGATCAAGCTTTTAATCAAGCCATTAGAGATGCTAAAAAATTACAACAAGAAACTAATCAAGATTTTGTTAGTTTGTTTGGACAAGCTTATCAAGAAAAAAATCCCAATGGGAAATTATCAGGTATTTTCTATACATTAGATAATAAGGATCAACTATCACCAAATGCTACTAATGAGGAAGTTTTAGAGTTTGTTAAAGAAGAAGCAGATGCTGCAATAGATCGTTCTTTTAATGTAATTAGAACAAGAATTGGCTTATTTGGTTCTGCACAACCTAATATTCAGCGTTTAACAGGTTCTGATCGTATTTTAGTTGAATTACCAGGTGTAAAAAACAAAGAAAGAGTTCGTCAATTATTACAAGGAACGGCTAAGCTCGAGTTCTGGTTAACATGGGAAAACAGGGAAGTTTACCCAATGATAGAACAAGCTGATACTAAAATTGGAAAGGTTTTACAAGGAATTACAGAAGAGGTTGAAGATTCTACTTCTAATGATAGTAATGAAGTTAAAGAAGTAGTTATTGATGAATCATTGGCTAGTGTTGAACCAGATTCTACAGTAGAAGATACCACTAAAGATGCTACTTCTGAATTGTTTGAGGCATTGGAAACGGGAGCAACTGATACAAGCAGTAGTGATACATCACTTACAAATGTAGCCGATCAACAATCTGCTGAACAGTATGCTAAAGAACACCCATTGTTTTCAGTTATGCGTCCGGCAATTTTCCAAAACCCAGAAACACAACAATATGAATATGGACAAGGTCCTGTTGTCGGTTATGTTGCTGTTAAAGATACAGGATTAGTAAATAAATATTTAGCAATGAAGGAAGTTCAGTCTTTCTTTCCACCAAGATTAAAGTTTTTATGGACTGCTAAACCTTATGATGATGAAGGTAAGTTTTTACAATTATTGGCTATTAAAATAGATAATAGAGATGGTAATGCTGCTCTCGAAGGAGATGTTATTGTAAATGCTTCTCAACAGTTTGATCAGTTTAGTGGTTCTCCAGAAATATCTATGACAATGAATGGAGAAGGAGCTAATAAGTGGAGAATATTAACAGGAGGTCACGTTGGAGAAGCAATTGCTATTGCTCTTGATGATTATGTTTATAGTTTCCCAACTGTAAACGGAGAAATTGCTGGAGGTCAATCTAGTATTGCAGGTAACTTTTCTATTGAAGAAGCGAAAATGATTGCTAACATTTTAAAAGCTGGTAAACTTCCTGCTCCTGCAAGAATAGTTGAAGAGGCAGTAGTTGGACCAACTTTAGGACAAGAATCTATTGATAAAGGGATGATGTCATTTATTGTCGCATTATTAATTGTTCTTGCGTATATGGTATTTTATTACTCTAAGGCAGGTATTGCTTCGGTAATTGCTTTGTTAGCGAATATGTTCTTCATATTTGGAATATTAGCATCTATGCCATCATTAGTTGCTTTAACATTACCAGGTATAGCTGGTATTATCCTTACCATTGGTATGTCGGTTGATGCCAACGTACTTATTTTCGAAAGAATAAGGGAAGAAATTACAGCTGGAAAAGGGATAAGACTAGCCGTTGCTGATGGATATAAATTTGCTTATTCATCTATTATTGATGCTAATGTAACTACTTTATTAACAGGTGTGGTACTCTGGTTTTTTGGTACAGGACCAGTGGAAGGGTTTGCTAAAACATTGGTGATTGGTATTTTTACTTCTTTATTTACGGCAATATTTATTACTCGATTAATATTTGAATTCCAATTAAATAGAAACAAAGAACTTTCTTTTTCTACTAAGTTAACGGAAGGAGCGTTTAAAAACATCAACTTTGGGTTTTTAAAAAATAGAAAAAAATTCTATATTCTTTCTGGGATTATTATTATAGCTGGTATTGGTTCGTTAGCAACTAAAGGATTACAATATGGAGTTGATTTTAAGGGAGGAAGAGCATATACCGTTAGGTTTGATAAAGATGTTGCAACTGTGGATGTTGTAAAAAGTTTAACAGGATCATTTGAAGCGGCACCTGAGGTTAAAACTTTTGGAGACGGAAATCAAGTGAAGATTGTAACTTCTTATATGATTGATAGCAATGATGAAAAATCGGATGATATAGTTGAAGGTAAATTGTATGAAGGTTTATCCTCTATTATGGGAGGTGAAGTTGATAAGGAGACTTTTATGGATGAATACTTGATGAGTTCTCAAAAAGTAGGACCAACTATTGCCGATGATATTAAAAAGGATTCATTGATGTCTATCATATTCTCTTTAATTATTATTTTCTTATACATCTTATTTAGGTTTAAGAAATGGCAGTTTGGATTGGGAGCATTAGTTGCTTTGTTCCACGATGTATTGTTAGTCCTATCATTATTCTCATTATTGTATGGAATATTACCTTTCTCTTTAGAAATAGATCAAGCATGTATTGCGGCTATTTTAACGGTTGTTGGGTATTCTATAAATGATACGGTGGTTGTATTTGATAGAATTAGAGAGTATTTAGGTTCTTATAAAAAACAGGAAATGGGAGATGTTATTAATAACGCATTAAATAGTACGCTCAGTAGAACTGTTAATACTTCGCTTAGTACAATTTTTGTATTATCAATGATCTTTTTCTTTGGTGGTGAAGTAATTAGAGGCTTCTCTTTTGCATTATTAATTGGTGTTATTGTAGGAACGTATTCCTCTCTATGTATTGCTTCTCCAGTAATGTATGACTTTGTTGGAAAATCTAGAGATAAAAAACAAAATTAATTGATATTTATAGTAATGAAAAGCCTTTCCATTTTTTGGAAAGGCTTTTTTAGTAAATTTGTTTTTATATTAAAGTAATACAATGAATTACGTTTTATTATTTGGAATGCCAGGCGGAGGAGAACTATTTTTCATTGTTCTGGTAATCATTATGTTGTTTGGTTCAAAAAAAATACCAGAGTTAGCTCGTGGTTTGGGTAAAGGGATGCGGGAAATTAAAAATGCTACTGGTGACATTCAAAGAGAAATTAGAGAAGGAGCAAGAGATATGAATACTGTGAAAGATAGCGTTGACGTAGAAAAACAGGTTAAGGATATGATAAAAGGAGATAAGGAAAAGAAACAAGAAGCAGGAGAAGAGAAAAAAGATAGTATTACGGAAAATAAACCATTAAGTGATAACCAACAACCAAACCCACAAACAGTTCAAAGAAAGAATCCTTACACAAACGGAGAAACTCAAAACGCTACAGAGAACTCATAAATGGAATACGTTTTACTAATAGGGGGGCTTATTATATTGATAATAGCCGGAGAGTTGTTAGTAAGAGGTGCTGTAGGTGTTGCTATGAAGTTTAATGTTCCTACATTGGTTATAGGTATGACCATTGTTTCGTTTGGAACATCAGTTCCAGAATTAATAGTTAGTTTACAAGCGGCATTAGAAGGTCATCCAGAATTAGCTATAGGAAATGTAATTGGATCAAACATAGCAAATCTTGCATTAGTATTGGGGTTAACTACAATTGTACTTCCTATTGCAGTAAAAAAATCAACTCCGAAAGTAGATTGGCCTATTATGATGACAGCTACAATACTGTTTTATCTTTTTATTCTAAACAAAAATATTGAATGGTATGAAGGACTAATATTTACTTTGGGTATAATAGGGTTTAATATTTTTATGTTTTGGAAAGCAAGAAGAGAGAATACCAAAGAAGATATTGAGTTGGATATTGAAAAGGAGCAAGCAAAACCAACTAAATTACTTTTAAATATATTTCTTATTGCTATTGGTTCTGTCGGATTAGCATTTGGAGCTAATTGGTTAATAGATGGATCAATTATAATAGCCTCAAGTTTTGGCATAAGTGAACA